>NZ_JBPGXG010000092.1:0-19150 GCF_056755255.1 Monashia sp. HAY1-5C
CCTCCGGGTGGCCCTCGTGACGCGTGCCGTGACGCCCACCGGGACGTCCGGCGCCGCTCACGCGTCCACCTCGACCACTGCCCCGGCCATGAGGGCACGCAGGTGGTCCGGGATCGGCGTGGGGCGGCGCGTCCGGGCGTCGATCTCGACGTGCACCCAGTGGCCCAGCGCCCGGATGTCCCCCTCGCCGCCGTGCGCCGGGTCGGCGAAGAGGCCGAGCTGGTAGGTGACGCTGCTCGTGCCGAGACGCGTCACCCGCAGCCCGACGACGAGCGGCGTGGGGAAGGCGACCTCGGCGTAGAAGACGCAGCCGGACTCGGCGACGACGCCCTGCGTCGGGTCACGGGTCGGGTCGATCGTCTCGTGCTCGGCCTGCCAGCCGTTGATCGCCGAGTCGAACAGCTCGTAGTAGACGGCGTTGTTGAGGTGGCCGTACATGTCGTTGTCCGACCAGCGCGTCGTCACCGCCCGGTGGACGGGGAAGTCGGCGAGCGTCAGCGAGCGCGGGTCGGCCATCCGCCCATCCTGCCGGACCTGTGGACCGTGCCGCCGGGTGTCGGCACCCCGACCTAGAGTCGAGGGATGGCGTGGAGCGTGGGGCGGGCGACGTGGGTCGGGCAGGTCACCGATCCCGACATCGCCCAGCAGGTCGGCTCGCGCACCTTCGGTCGCGGCGAGGCCTATGCCGCCGAGCGCCGGGTCCGGTCCATCGCGACGCGGCCCGACGGGCTCATGATCCTCGGCACCATCGACGGCAGCGGCGCCGAGACCTACCAGACGATCATCGAGGCGCGACCGCACCCGAAGGGCCGCGCCCACCTGTGGAACGGGCGGTGCAGCTGTCCCGTCGCCACCGACTGCAAGCACGTCGTCGCCCTGCTCCTCACCGCGCGAGACGTCGCCAACGGCGTCCTGCCGGAGGCCGTCGTGGAGCCCGAGGACGGCCCGCGGGTCGGCGAGCCGGCCAGCGCCGGGCTCGTCGAGCGCCGGCCCGAGGGGGCGCCACGGCTCGTGCACTGGTCCGAGGTCCTGGGGCACATCCGTCCCCGCACCGCGGCCGCTCCTGCGCCGGACGCACGCCCCGAGCCGCAGGGCGACCTCATGCCCGCGGGCCTGCTCGTCGACGTCGTCTACCGCGACCCGCGCGGCCGCGGCGGGCTGCCCGAGCCGGGGTACGGCCTCCGGCCCACGCGGTGGACGCGCGCCGGCACGTGGCACCGCACCCTCACCTGGCACGACGCGCTGCCGCAGTGGCGTGCCGGCATCCGCCTCCTGCCCGAGCACGAGCGGGCGCTCACCCGCCTCTACGACGCCGCGCGCCACGCCTCGGGCGGCACGACGTACCTGACCGCCGCGCCGCCCATCGCCCTCGACGCGAGCCCGGACGTGTGGCCGCTGCTGTCGCGCGCCCGCGACGCCGGCGTCGTCCTCCTGCCCGGTGAAGGCGTCGTGGGGCCGGTCACCGTCGTCGACGAGCCGGCCACCCTCGAGCTGCACGTGCGCCGGGCCCCTGACGGTTCGGGCGACCTCGTCGTCCGGCTGCGCGTCGCCGGTCTGCCCGGTGGCGGCGGTGACGATGCGGACGAGGCCACCGGCGCCGCCGACGCCGCCCACGCCGCCGACGCAGGCGGTGGCGAGGTCCTCTTCCTCGGCGACCCGGTGCACGGCGTCGCCGTCTCCGCCGACGACGGAGCCCTCACCCTCGTGCCGCTCGAGCAGGACCTCGGGCTCGCGAGCGCAGCGCTCGAGCAGGCCCGCGCCGGTCTGCGCGTGCCCGCCGACGAGCGCGCCCGGTTCCTCGGGTCGACCGTGCCGGGGCTGCGGCAGCGCGTGCGCGTGCGCTCCGAGGTGCCGCTGCCCGTCGGTGACACGCCCGCCGGCGGGGAGGTCGCGCCCGAACGGGTCACCGTGCACGTCAGGGTGGTCCACGACGTCCCGGGCGAGGTCCGGGTCGACCTCGGGCACGCCTACGACGGCGTCCTTCGGCCGATCACCGAGCGTGCGGCGCACGGACCCTCCGCCGGCGGGACCCACGGGGGCGCGCTGGGGCTGCTCGGCATCCGTCGCACCCGCGACCGCGATGCCGAGACCGCGGCGACGCGCGCGGCGACGTCCCTGCACGAGGTGCCCGGGGCCGTCGGTGGCCTCGCCGAGGGGCTGCCGTGGCTGCGCTCGCGCCTGCACCTGCGTGGCCCCGACGCCGCGCGGTTCGTCTCCGAACAGCTGCCGGCCCTCGAGGCCGACGAGCACGTCACCGTGGAGGTCGACGGTGACCTCCCCCCGTACGAGGAGGTCACGGCACCGCCCGTGGTGCGCATCGGGGCCACCGACGTCGTCACGGGAGCGCTGCCGCCCGGCTCGGGTCCAGGGCCCGCCCGGCGTCGCGAGCAGGCCGAGCCCGGTGACTGGTTCGACCTGCGCGTCACGGTCGAGGTCGACGGCGAGGAGGTGCCCTTCGAGCCGCTCTTCGCCGCGCTCGCCGCCGGCGAGGACATCATGCTCCTCGACTCCGGCTCGTGGTTCCGGCTCGACCGGCCCGAGCTGGTCCGGCTGCGCACGCTCATCGACGAGGCGCGAGAGCTCGCCGACCCCGAGACCGGCGGCCTGCGGCTCAGTGCCCACCACGCCGACCTGTGGGAGGAGCTCGCGGCCCTCGGCGTCGTCGAGCAGCAGAGCGCCAGGTGGGCCGCCAACGTCGCGGCGCTCGCACCCCTCGCCGACGCGCCCGCAGCGGAGGTCCCGCGGGCGCTCCGCGCCACGCTGCGGCCCTACCAGCTCGAGGGCTACCGGTGGCTGGCGCGGCTGTGGGACGCCCGCATCGGCGGCATCTTGGCCGACGACATGGGCCTCGGCAAGACCCTCCAGGTCATCGCCGCGCTCGCCCGGGCGCACGACCGCGGCGAGCTCGGCAGCCCGAGCACCGGGTCCCCGGGTGCCCGGGGGCCCGTCCTCGTCGTCGCGCCGACGAGCGTCGTCGGCACGTGGCTGCAGGAGATCGACACCTTCGCCCCGCACCTGCGCACCGTCGCCGTCACCGCCACGGGGCGCAAGCGCGGCACGGTCCTGCCGGACGCCGTCGGTGGTGCCCAGGTCGTCGTCACCTCGTACGCCGTGCTGCGTCTCGACGCCGATGCCTTCCACGAGATCGCTTGGGGCGGAGTCGTCCTCGACGAAGCGCAGTTCGTCAAGAACCGTCAGGCCAAGACCCACGTCGCGGTCCGGCGGCTCGGTGCGCCGTTCACGCTCGCCGTCACCGGCACGCCGCTCGAGAACTCCCTCATGGACCTCTGGTCGCTGCTGTCGCTGACGGCGCCCGGCCTCTACCCGCGCCCCGACGTGTTCACCCAGAGCTACCGGCGGCCCATCGAGTCGGGCGAGCGACCCGACCTGCTCGACCTGCTCCGCCGGCGCATCCGCCCTCTCGTCCTGCGCCGCACCAAGGAGCAGGTGGCCCTCGACCTGCCGCCCAAGCAGGTCCAGGTCGTGCCGCTCGAGCCGCACCCGGTGCACCGGCACGTCTACGACCAGCACCTGCAGCGCGAGCGCCAGCGCATCCTCGGCCTGCTCGGCGACCCCGACGGCAACCGCGTCGCGATCCTCGCCTCCCTGACCCGGCTGCGCCAGCTCGCCCTCGAGCCCTCGCTCGTCGACCCCGCCCAGGCTGGCCGGGCCACCGCGGCGAAGGTGGAGTTCCTCGTCGACCAGCTGCGCGAGCTCGCCGCCGAGGGCCACCGCGCGCTCGTCTTCAGCCAGTTCACCGGGTTCCTGCGCCTCGTCGAGGCGGCGCTGGCGAAGGCCGGTCTCGAGACCGCCTACCTCGACGGCTCGACGACCGACCGCCAGGAGGTGGTCCGCGGCTTCCGCCAGGGTGACGCGGTGGCGTTCCTCATCAGCCTCAAGGCCGGCGGGTTCGGGCTCACCCTCACCGAGGCCGACTACGTCTTCGTGCTCGACCCCTGGTGGAACCCGGCGGCCGAGGCCCAGGCCATCGACCGCGCCCACCGCATCGGCCAGGACAAGCCCGTCACGGTGTACCGGCTCGTGTCGGCCGGCACCATCGAGGAGAAGGTCGTCGCGCTCCAGGAGCGCAAGCGTGACCTGTTCGACCGTGTCGTCGACGAGGGCGGGTCGCTCTCCGGCGCGATCACCTCGGACGACGTCCGCGACCTGCTCGGGCTCGACTCAGCCGCCCGGACGACGGGTCCGCTTGACCTCAAGCCCTGTTGAGCTCGCAGGATCGTCGAGTGGGTCCCCCTCGACGGCGTCGCCCGGTCGGCCGGGACACCCCTGTCGGCCCGCGCGACGCGCGGCATAGAGTGATCGGAGCCGAAAGGTCTCCAGAAAGGAACGACAAGTGGCTTACACGCTTCCCGAGCTCGACTACGACTACGCGGCTCTCGAGCCGCACATCAGCGCTCGCATCATGGAGCTGCACCACAGCAAGCACCACAAGGCCTACGTCGACGGCGCGAACGCCGCGGTCGCCAAGCTCGAGGAGCTGCGTGAGTCCGGTGACTACGCAGCCGTCAACGGCGTCGAGAAGAACCTCGCGTTCCATCTCGGCGGCCACACGAACCACTCGGTCTTCTGGAAGAACATGAGCCCCGACGGTGGCGGCCAGCCCGAGGGCGAGGTCCAGGCCGCGATCGACGAGTACTTCGGCGGCTTCGAGAAGTTCCAGGCGCACTTCAACGCCAACGCCAACGCCATCCAGGGCTCCGGCTGGTCGATCTGGGCGTGGGACACCATCGCCGGCCGGCCGCACATCATGCAGCTGTTCGACCAGCAGGGCAACATCCCGGTCGGCCAGATCCCGCTGCTGCAGCTCGACATGTGGGAGCACGCCTTCTACCTGCAGTACGAGAACGTCAAGGCCGACTACGTCAAGGCCTGGTGGAACGTCGTCAACTGGCAGGACGTCGCAGCTCGTCTCGAGCGCGCGAAGGCCACGACCGGCCTCATCATCCCGGCCTGACGTCCACGCACCTCGACCGGAGGGCGGTCACCCGACGTGGGTGGCCGCCCTCCGGCGTGTCCGGTGTCCGGTGTGCGCGGAGCCGAGGGCGCCGTTCACGCGTCACGGTGCGCCGCGGCGCCGGCCGTGACGGCGAACGAGGACGGCACGGTGAACCCGTGCTCCGCGAACGCGTCCTCGACGGCCCTGCCGACCTCGTCGACGGCGTCGGCCCGCACGATGGCGATGCACGAGCCGCCGAAGCCGCCGCCGGTCATCCGGGCGCCCAGGGCGCCGTGCCGCCGCGCGGTGTCGGTGGCGACGTCGAGCTCGTCGCAGGAGATCTCGTAGTCGTCGCGCATCGAGGTGTGGGAGGCGTCGAAGAGCCGGCCGACCTCGTCGAGGTCCCCCGCGCGCAGGGCCGCGACGGCCCGCTCCACCCGGTCGATCTCGGTGACGACGTGCCGGACGCGTCGCCGCATCTCGTCGGTGGGCAGCCGGTCGAGCGCCGCGTCGAGCCCGGAGGCGGGCACCTCGCGCAGCGTGTCGACACCGAGGAGGCGGGCGGCCTCCTCGCACGCGTCCCGGCGCGCGGCGTACTGGCCGTCGACGAGCTCGTGGTGGGCCCGGGTGTCGGTGACGAGCAGCGCGTACCCGGACGAGGCGAGGTCGAAGGGCACCTGCTCGGTCTGCCACGACCGGCAGTCGAGCAGCAGGGCGCTCGCGTCGTCGCACAGCAGCGCCGCGGACTGGTCGAGCCCTCCGGTCGGGGCGCCCGCGATCTCGTTCTCGGCGCGGATGCAGGCCTGGGCCAAGCGCGCCCGGGCACCGGCGTCCTCGAGCAGCCCGAGCCCGCCGAGGTCGCTGACCGCGGCGCCGACCGAGCACTCGAGGGCCGCCGAGCTCGACAGCCCGGCACCGACCGGCACGACCGAGTCGATGACGACGTCGAGGCCCGGCACGTCGTGGCCCTCCTCACGCAGCGCCCACAGCACACCCGCGACGTACGACGCCCAGCCGCCGGGCCGCTCGGGCGACACGTCCGCGAGCGCGACCTCGACCGGGGTGTCGCTCTGCAGGGAGCAGACCCTCAGGACGCCGTCGTCGCGCACGGCGGCCGCGGCGTACGTGCGCTGCGGCAGGGCGATGGGCAGGCACAGGCCGCCGTTGTAGTCGGTGTGCTCACCGATGAGGTTGACGCGGCCCGGCGCCGACCAGACGCCCTGGGGCTCGCGGCCGTACCGGTCGACGAAGCGGGCACGGACGCCCTCGATCACCTCTTCCGGCTCTCTCGCGCTCACGGTGCCACCTCCCGCAGCCGGGCCGCGGCCCGCTCCGGCGCGATGTCGTTGACCCAGCCGCCGACGCCCGACTCGGACCCCGCGAGGTACTTGAGGCGTCCGGGACCGCGCAGCACCGACATGAGCTGCAGGTGCAGGCGCGAGGCGTCCCGGCCGACCTTGGCGGGCGCCTGCTGCCACGCCGCGATGTACGGGAGGGTGACGGGCGAGCCGTCCTCGGCGACGTAGTACCGGTCGAGCCGGCCGAGCAGGTCGTGGTAGACGGTGGCGAGCTCGTCGCGCTCGTCGTCATCGAGGGCCGCGAGGTCGGGCACGTCGCGGTGCGGCGCGAGGTGCACCTCCACCGGCCACCGGGCCGCGAACGGCACGTACGCGGTCCAGTGCGTGCCCTCGATGACGACGCGGGAACCGTCGGCGCGCTCGGCGGCGAGCAGGTCCGCACCGAGCAGCCGACCGGTGCGCTCGAGGTGGCACTGCGCCGCGTCGAGCAGCTGACGCGTGCGGGCCGGGACGTACGGGTAGGCGTAGATCTGCCCGTGCGGGTGCGGGAGGGTGACGCCGATCTCGCGGCCGCGGTTCTCGAAGGCGAAGACGTGCTGCACCTCGGGCCGGGCCGCGAGCGCCTCGGTGCGCTGGGCCCACGTGTCGACGACCATCCGGACCCGCTCGACCGACAGGTCCTTGAAGGAGCTCTCGTGGTCGCTGGTGAAGCACACGACCTCGCAGCGTCCCACGGCGGGACGGGTTCCGAAAAGGCCTGTGGGGTCGGGGAACTCGGCTCCCAGCGACTCGACGGCGTACGAGGGGAACCGGTTCTCGAAGACGACGACCTGGTAGTCCGACTCCGGGATCTCCGAGGGCGCGGTGCCGCGGCCGGTCGGGCAGAGCGGGCACTCGTCCTTCGGCGGCATGAAGGTGCGGTTCTGCCGGTGCGCCGCGACGGCGACCCAGTCGTCGACGAGCGCGTCGTGGCGGACCTCCCCGGACAGCACGCGCGGCTCGACCGGACGCAGGTCGCGGGCCGTGCGCTCGGGCGTACCCGGCTCGTCGACGTAGATGATCTCGCGACCGTCGGCCAGGGTGCGGGAGGTGAAGCGGTGGCTCATGAGGTGGCTTCCACGATCTCGAGGGAGCCCACGGCGTCTCCGAGGGCGGTGCGGGCACGCTCGCCCAGGGCGGCGTCGGTGACGAAGACGTCGACGTCGTCGAGCTCGGCGAAGGTGCTGAGGCCGACGGTGCCCCACTTCGAGGAGTCCGCGAGGACGCACACCGTGCGGGCCGAGCCGATGAGGGCCCGGTTCGTCTCGGACTCGACGAGGTTGGGCGTCGTCAGGCCGGCACGGTCGTCGACGCCGTGCGCCCCGAGGAACAGGACGTCGTAGTGCAGCGACCGCAGCGCCGACACGGCGACCGGGCCCACGAGCGCGTCGGAGGGGGTGCGCACGCCACCGGTGAGGACGACGGTCTGCCCCGGGGCCCCCGACTCGTGGAGGAGCTGCGCGACCGGCACCGAGTTGGTCACGACGGTCAGCTGCGGCACGTCCCTGACCGCGCGGGCCAGCTCGTAGGTCGTCGTGCCGGCGGAGATGCCGATGGCGCTGCCCGGGCCGACGAGCCGGGCGGCGTGCCGGCCGAGGGCCTGCTTCTGCGCGAGCTGCAGGTGGGACTTCGCCGAGAAGCCGGGCTCCTCGCTGGACCGGGTGCCCCCGACGGCGAGGGCGCCGCCGTGGACGCGCTCGAGCAGGCCGTCCCCGGCGAGACGCTCGATGTCGCGGCGGATGGTCATGTCGGAGACCCCGAGGCGCTCGACGAGGTCGGAGACCCGGACCGCGCCCTCGTCCTCGACGAGCCCGAGGATGACGGTCCGGCGTTGGCTGGCGAGCACGTTCAGTCCTCTCGTACGACGGCGACCGCTCCCGGCGCGAGCGTGACGAGGCCGTCCGTGCGCCGGTCGGCGACGAGGTCGTACCCCGTGACGCGCACCTCGTGCTCGGCGTCGTCGTGGTTGAGCAGGAACAGCCACGAGCCGTCCCCGTTCACGCGCCGCGTCGCCTCGACGCCGCGGGGGAGCCCCGCGACGGTCGGCGTGACGCCCGCCGCGGCGATGACGCCCTCGAGCAGGCCGCCCAGGGTCTCGTCGTCGGGCAGCGTGCTGAGGTACCAGGCGCCACCGGCGCCGACGTCGCGTCGCGTCACGGCCGGACGGCCGACGAGCGGGCCGGCGGCATACGTCGCCACGACCTCGGTGCCCTGGCCCGCGGTGACGTCCTCGCTCCACCACGTGCCCGTACCGCTCGAGAGCGCCACCGTCTCGGCCCGGTCGAGCGGGAAGAGCTCCTCGACGCGGACGCCGAGCAGGTCGCGGAAGGCACCCGGGTAGCCACCGAGGCGCACGTGGTCGTCCTCGTCGCTGATCCCGGAGAAGTAGGTCACGACGACCTGTGCCCCGCGCTCCGCGGCAGCGGCGACGGCGGCGGCCACGGCGTCGGACACCGTGTACAGCTGCGGCACGACGACGACGTCGTAGGACGAGAGGTCGGTCGAGGGGTGGACGACGTCGGTGGTGACGCCGCGCGCGTGCAGCACCCGGTGGACCGCGTGCGCGGCCTCGAGCGGGTCGAGGTCGGCGGACGGCATGCACGGGCCCTCCGCCGCCCAGATCGCCTGGAAGTCGTGCAGGACCGCCACCCGGGCCTCCACGCGGCTGCCGACGAGCTCGCCCAGCCGTCCGGCGATGCGGCCGAGCTGCTCGACCTCGCGGAACCGGGCGCTGTCCGGCCCCGCGTGCGGCACGACCGCGCTGTGGAACTTCTCGGCACCGGCGCGCGACTGGCGCCACTGGAACCAGCCGATGGTGTCCGCGCCACGCGCCACGTGGGCGACCGCGTCGCGGATCGTCTGGCCGGGAGCCTTGGCGTGGTTGACCGGCTGCCAGTTGACGGCGCTCGTCGAGTGCTCCATGAGCATCCAGGGGGCGCCGCCGGCGAGGCCGCGCGTCACGTCGCCGCTGAAGGCCAGCTCGGCGCGCGGGTGGGCCAGCGTGTCGACGATGTAGTGGTCGGTGCTGACGACGTCGACGGCGTCGGCCCACTGCGCGTAGTCGAGGTGGCGGAAGTGGGCCAGCGTCATGAAGTTCGTCGTGACGAGAACGCCGGGGGAGCGCTCCTCGAGCACGGCCCGCTCGGCGCGCATGAAGTCGAGCAGGGCGTCGGAGGAGAACCGCCGGTAGTCCAGCACGTGCGTCGGGTTGTTGAACGTCGTCGATCGGCGGGGCGGCAGCACCTGCTCCCAGGCGGTGTAGCGCTGGCTCCAGAAGGCGGTGCCCCACGCGTCGTTGAGACGCTCGAGCGTGGTGTACCGACGCAGCAGCCACGAGCGGAAGTGGCGGGCGCACTCGTCGCAGTAGCAGGGCAGGTTGTGGCAGGCGTACTCGTTGGACACGTGCCACATCGCGAGGGCCGGGTGCTCGTGGTAGCGCGTGGCCAGCTGCCGCGTCAGGGCGAGGGCGTACTCGCGGTAGACGGGGGAGGTGGGGCACCACGCCTGCCGGCTGCCCGGCCACAGCGTGTGGCCGTCGACGTCGACGGGCAGGATCTCGGGGTGGGCGTGCGAGAGCCACGGTGGCGGCGTGGCCGTGGCGGTGGCGAGGTCGACGGCGATGCCGCCCGCGTGCAGCTTGTCCATGACGGTGTCGAGCCACTCGAACTCGTACTCGCCCTTGGCGGGCTCGAGCCAGGACCACGAGAAGACCCCGAGGCTGACGAACGAGACGCCGGCGCGGCGCATCAGCTCGACGTCCTCGTCCCAGACCGAGCGGGGCCACTGTTCGGGGTTGTAGTCACCGCCGAGGGCGAGGGTCTTCGTCGGCCAGGAGCGCATGGCGCCCAGCGTGGACCGCGGACCGGCGTGATGTCAACATTTTCCAACAGTCGGACCGGTTTGAGTCTGTCCGGTCGGCGAGCCGGCGTCCGCGCGGGCCGTGTCCGTTCGCGGCGGCGTGCTCTCGGGAAGACGACTCTCCCCCAAGCGGCGCGGGCGGGCAAAGGTTCCATCACGATCTGCGACGGGGTTGTCCGGTCCTCTTGACAGAAGTGTCCGACCTGAGGATTCTCTGTTTGTTGTTGGCCGGTTTTGAGCGACTGTGTTCGTTCTCGGCCCCGGCCACTCCACATCCGGTACAGCGTCAAAGGAGACCGCAATGACCCGCCCGAGCACCGAGGCCGAGTACCTCGCTCGCATGGTTCCCCCCTCCGTTCGCGGCATCGACCGTCGGACCCTCCTGCGCGGCGCCGTCGGCGTCGGTGCCCTCCTGGGCGCCGGTGGCCTCGCGGCCTGCGGCAGCAACTCGGGCTCGGCCGGCGTCCCCACGGGTGCCGTGACCGGAACGGTGACCGTCGGCTCGAACCAGTCGGACGCCGTGCCGAAGGCGGCCGTGCAGGCCTACATGGACGCCTTCTCCAAGGCGAACCCCGGCACGACCGTCAAGATCAACACCGTCGACCACAACTCCTTCCAGGAGAACATCAACAACTACCTCCAGGGCTCGCCCGACGACGTCTTCACCTGGTTCGCCGGCTACCGCATGCAGTTCTTCGCCGAGAAGGGCCTCGTCGGCGACATCTCCGATGTCTGGAAGAACATCACCGGCATGAGCGACGCGCTGAAGAAGGCCTCGACCGGCGCGGACGGCAAGCAGTACTTCGTGCCGATCACCAACTACCCGTGGGCCGTCTTCTACCGGAAGAGCCTCTGGCAGCAGCGGGGCTACGAGGTGCCGAAGACGCTCGACGACCTCAAGACGCTCGGCGCCCAGATGCAGAAGGACGGCATCGCCCCGATCGCCTTCGGCGACAAGGACGGCTGGCCCGCCATGGGCACCTTCGACCAGCTCAACCTGCGCGTCAACGGCTACGACTTCCACGTCAGCCTGATGGCCGGCAAGGAGTCGTGGACCGACCCCAAGGTCAAGAAGGTCTTCGACACCTGGGCCGGGATCCTCCCGCTGCACCAGGCCGACTCCCTCGGCCGCACGTGGCAGGAGGCGGCGCAGTCGCTCCAGCAGAAGAAGTCCGGCATGTACGTCCTCGGCTCGTTCGTCGCGCAGCAGTTCGGCAAGGGCGCCGAGCAGGACGACCTCGACTTCTTCACCTTCCCCGAGATCGACTCGACCGTCGGCACCGACGCCATCGAGGCGCCGATCGACGGCTACATGATGAGCGCCCGCCCCAAGAACGAGGGCGCCGCCAAGAAGCTGCTCCAGTACATCTCGCAGCCCGAGGCCCAGCTGCTCGCCCTCAAGGCCGACCCCAGCGTCATCGCCACCAACGACAAGGCGGACACGAGCGGCTACACGGCGCTGCAGAAGAAGTCGAAGGAGTACGTCCAGTCGGCCAAGTCCATCGCGCAGTTCATGGACCGCGACACCCGCCCGGACTTCGCCTCGACGGTCATGATCCCGGCCATCCAGACCTTCCTGAAGAACCCGAAGGACATCGACGGCCTCTGCAACAGCATCCAGGCCCAGAAGAAGAGCATCTTCGGCTCCTGACGGGGCGGTCACCATGGCGAGCAACCGCAGGTACAAGGGCATCGACCAGCTCTCGGCGCGCGACCGGGTCGTCGTCGCGCTGATGGTGGCCGTGCCGACCCTCCTCGTCCTCTGGCTCGTCTGGATCCCGGCGATCGGCTCGGTCCTGCTCTCGTTCACCAACTGGGACGGGATCGGGCCGCTCTCCGGCATCAAGTCGGTCGGGCTCCAGAACTACCGCGACATCACGACGATCTACCCACCGTTCTGGCCGGCCATCCAGCACAACCTCATCTGGCTGGCCGTGATGTTCCTCGTCGCGACACCGCTCGGGGTGCTCTTCGCGGTCCTCGTCGACCGGGGCGTGACGGGCACCCGCTTCTACCAGACGAGCATCTACCTGCCGGTCGTGCTGTCCCTGGCCCTCATCGGCTTCATCTGGCAGCTCATCTACTCGCGGGACCAGGGCCTGCTCAACGCGATCACGGGCGGCACCACCGACTGGTACGGCGACCCGGACGTCAACCTCTGGGCAGCACTCGTCGCCGCCACCTGGCGGCACTCCGGCTACATCATGCTGCTCTACCTGGCCGGCCTCAAGGGCGTCGACCCGTCGCTGCGGGAGGCCGCCCGGATCGACGGCGCGAGCGAGACGACGACCTTCTTCCGGGTGGTCTTCCCGGTGATGCGGCCGATCAACATCATCGTGCTCGTCGTGACCGTCATCGAGTCGCTCCGCGCCTTCGACCTCGTCTGGGTCATCAACAAGGGGCGCAACGGGCTCGAGCTCATCTCGACACTCGTGACGCAGAACGTCGTCGGCGAGGCGAGCCGCATCGGCTTCGGCTCGGCGCTCGCGACGATCATGCTCGCGATCTCCAGCGTGCTCGTCTTCGTCTACCTGCGCATCGCCATGAAGGAGGACTGACATGTCCCTCACCGCCGACCCGGTGCAGGAGCGCACCCAGGTCCTGCTCCACCCGCGCGAGGGGGGACCGCAGTCCGGGCGCCGCTGGTTCCTGCCGCTGGTCCTGACCCTCGTGTCGCTGATCTGGCTCTTCCCCCTGCTCCTCGCGCTCGTCAACTCGTTCCGCGACTACGCGTTCACGGCCAAGCACGGCTACATCTCGTGGGGCGGCTTCACCCTCGACAACTACAGGAACGCCTGGGAGCAGGGCGACTTCGGCCTGCACTTCTGGAACTCGTTCATCATCACGGTGCCGGCCGTGCTGCTGACGCTGTTCCTGTCGGCGTGCGTCGCCTTCGTCGTCGCGCGGTTCTCGTGGAAGGTCAACCTCGCCCTCCTCGGCTTCTTCATGGCCGCGAACCTGCTGCCGCCGCAGGCGCTGCTCATCCCCGTCTACCGGATGTTCCGCGCCATCGAGGTGCCCTTCTGGTTCAGCGAGTCGGGCACCCTGCTCGACAGCTTCCAGGGCCTCATCCTCGTCAACGTCGCGTTCCAGACCGGGTTCTGCGCCTTCGTCCTCAGCAACTACATGAAGGCGCTGCCCAAGGAGCTCTACGAGTCGGCCGTCATCGACGGCGCGAGCGTGACCCGCCAGTTCTTCCAGATTACGCTGCCGCTGTGCCGCCCGGCCCTGGCCGCGCTCGCGGTGCTGCAGACGACGTGGATCTACAACGAGTTCTTCTGGGCCACCGTCCTGCTCCAGCAGGGCGACAAGTACCCGGTGACGAGCTCGCTCAACAACCTGCGCGGCCAGTTCTTCACCGACAACAACCTCGTCGCCGCTGGATCGATGATCATCGCGATCCCTACGCTGGTGATCTTCTTCGTGCTCCAACGACACTTCGTGGCGGGCCTGACGCTCGGCGCGACCAAGGGATGACGTGACCGACCCCACCCACCCGACCCACCCGACCGACGGGTCCGAGCTGTCCACCGTCTCTCCCGTCTTCGTCGAGGCCGCCGGGACCGCGCTCGTCCTCGAGCCGCAGCCCGGCGGCGCGGGGCTTCCCGAGGTCGTCCACTGGGGCCCCGCCCTCGGCGGCGGCGCCGGCGCGTACGCGGCCCTGTCCCGGCTCACGACCGCGCCGGCCCCACCGAGCGCGCTCGACGAGCCGTGGCCGCTGACCATCCTGCCGGGCGAGGCGGACGGCTGGTCGGGCACGCCCGGCTGGGCCGGTCACCGTGGCGGCGCATCGGGCGCCCTGCGGTGGAGCGAGGTCACCTGCACGACCGAGGGCACGACGCTCGTCACGCGCGCGAGCGCGCGCGACGGCGTGCGCCTGGAGCTGCGCCACTCCCTCGACGAGCACGGGGTGCTCCGCGTCGACGCGTCGGTGACGAACACCGCTGACGCCGACGTCCCGCTCGACGTGGCGGCGCTGCGCGCCATCCTCCCGCTGCCCGTGCGCGCCGACGAGGTGCTCGACCTCACCGGACGCTGGTGCCGCGAGCGTTCGCCGCAGCGCAGCAGGCTCGACCACGGCACCCACCTGCGCGCGTCGCGGCGGGGCCGCACCGGTCATGACGCCACGCTGCTGCTCATCGCCGGCACGCGCGGGTTCGACTGGGGCACAGGCGAGGTCTGGGCCGTCCACACGGCGTGGAGTGGCAACCACGAGCACCTCGTCGAGGCACTCCCGGAGGGCGCCGGCCGTCACCACGCCGTCCTCGGCGGCGGCGAGCTGCTCGCGCCGGGCGAGGTGCGACTCGCGCCGGGGGAGTCGTACGCCGCCCCCACCGTCGTCTTCCTCCACTCGACCGCGGGCCTCGACGGCCTCTCGCGGCGACTGCACCGCAGCCTGCGGGCCCGCGCGGGGCACCCGTCGCGCCCGCGACCCGTCGTGCTCAACACGTGGGAGGCGGTCTACATGGAGACCGACCTCGACCACCTCAAGGCGCTCGCCGACACGGCCGCCCGCATCGGCGTCGAGCGCTTCGTGCTCGACGATGGGTGGTTCGGCGGACGACGTACCGACAAGGTAGGGCTCGGCGACTGGGTCGTGTCCGACGAGGTGTGGCCCGACGGCCTCTCGCCGCTCGTCGACCACGTGAAGGGACTCGGACTCGAGTTCGGGCTGTGGTTCGAGCCGGAGATGGTCAACGAGGACAGCGACCTCGTGCGCGCGCACCCCGACTGGGTGCTGCGCCCGGCCGACGGTTCCCCGCGCGAGTGGCGCTTCCAGCAGCTCATCGACCTGACGAACGACGAGGCCCGCGCCCAGCTGCTCGAGCGGATCAGCAGCCTCGTCGCCGAGTACGGCATCGCCTACATCAAGTGGGACCACAACCGCGACCTCCACGAGGCGGTCCACACGGTCGAGGTCGCCGGCCGTCGCGTCGTCGACGCGCCCGCCGTCCACGCCCACACGCTCGCGTTCTACGGCCTGCTCGACGACCTCCGGGCTCGGCACCCCGAGCTCGAGATCGAGTCGTGCAGCAGCGGTGGGGCGCGCGTCGACCTCGAGGTGCTCGACCACACCGACCGCATCTGGACCAGCGACTGCAACGACGCGCTCGAACGGGCGAGCATCCAGCGGTGGACCAGCCTGCTCGTGCCGGCCGAGCTCATGGGCACGCACGTCGGCCCGGCCACCGCCCACACGACGCACCGCACCGTCGACCTCGGCTTCCGTACCCTCATGGCGCTCCAGGGCCACGCCGGGCTCGAGTGGGACATCACGACGTGCTCCGACGGAGAGCTCGAGGCCCTGACGGCGTGGACGGCCCTGGCCCGGGAGCTGCGGCCACTGCTGCACACCGGTGACCTCGTGCGGTCCGAGAGCCCCGACGGCACCGTGCTCGTCACGGGCACCGTCGACGCCGACCGCGGCCACGGCGTCTACACCGTCGCGCGCCTCGTGACCGGCCGCGACGCCGCCACCGGGCCACTGCCGCTGCCCGGCCTCGACCCGGCCCGGACGTACACCCTCCGGGTCCGCCCCGAGGCAGGCCTGCCGGCCGTCGTGCAGCTCGTCCCGCCGGCGTGGTGGGAGCCGGCGCTCGGCGACGAGGGGATCCTCGTGCCGGGGGCCGTGCTCACGACGGTGGGCCTGCCGGTCCCGGTCCTCGGACCGGCCCAGGGCTACCTCGTCGAGGTGACCGCGACCGCCTGAGCCTCACGCCCTCCGGCACTCGCGGCACGTGCCGAGGAGGGCGGCATGGCTCGTGTCGAGCTCGAAGCCGAGATCCGCCTCGAGGCGGCGGGCGACGTCGTCGAGGACGTCGGGCGGCACGTCGAGGACGCGTCCGCACGCGTGGCACTGGACGTGGGCGTGGTCGTGGCGTCCGGGTGCGTCGTCGACCGCGGCGCCGGCGACCTCGGGCCCCGCCGCGAGGTGGTAGACCGTCGCCGACCCGCCGAGGTGCACGTGCGAGAGCGCGCCGAGCTCGGTGAGCGACGTCAGCGTCCGGTACACGGTGGCCCGGTGCACGGCCGGCTCGAGGTCGGCCACGCGCGACCCGATCTGGTCGGCGGTGAGGTGCTCACCCCTGGCGTCCGCCGCGTCGACGATCGCCAGCACCGCCCGCCGGGCCGGCGTGACGCGTTCGCCCGCGCCGCGCAGACGGGCGACGGCGTCGGCCACACGCTGCGCCGGCTGCGCCGGCCGCACCTCGTGCGTCGGCGAGCTCGGATCGGTCCCGGTCACGCCCTCATCATCGCGCCTCCGCGGACGGGTGGCAGACTGCCCCCCGTGCGTGCCCTCACGAAGCTGTCCGCCGGCCCGGGCCTCGAGCTCGTCGACCGCCCCGAGCCGGTCTGCGGGCCCGCCGACGTCAAGATCCGCGTGCTGCGTGCGGGCATCTGCGGCACCGACCTGCACCTGGCCGGCTGGGACGACTGGGCCGAGTCGACCGTCCGGCCGCCGCTCGTCATCGGCCACGAGTTCTACGGCGAGGTCGTCGAGATCGGCGCCGACGTCGAGCACATCGCCGTCGGTGACCGCGCGTCCGGCGAGGGCCACATCGTCTGCGGGGTGTGCCGCAACTGCCGGGCCGGCCGCCGCCACCTCTGCATCCGCACCCAGGGCATCGGCGTCAACCGCGACGGCGCGTTCGCCGACTACGTCGTGCTGCCGGCGAGCAACGTGTGGGTGCAGCCCGCCGACCTCGACCCCGACCTCGGGGCGGTGTTCGACCCCCTCGGCAACGCGACGCACACCGCGCTCCAGTGGCCGATGGTCGGCGAGGACGTCGTCATCACCGGCGCGGGCCCGATCGGCGTCATGGCGGCCGCCATCGCCCGGCACGCCGGGGCGCGGTACGTCGTCGTGTCCGACGCGAGCGACTACCGCCTCGCGCTCGCCGAGCGCGCCGGGGCCGACCTGACCATCAACGTCACCCGCGAGTCGCTCGCCGACGCGCAGCACCACCTCGGCATGAAGGAGGGCTTCGACATCGGCCTCGAGATGTCCGGGGCCGCGCCGGCCGTCAGCGACCTCATCGCCAACATGAACCACGGCGGACGCATCGCGCTGCTCGGTCTCCCGCACCAGGGCTACGAGCTCGACTGGGGCAAGGTCATCACCCACATGCTGACCCTCAAGGGCATCTACGGGCGCGAGATGTACGACACGTGGTACGCGATGTCGCAGATGATCGCGACGTCCGAGCGGTTCCGGGCAGCCGTCGCCCAGGTCATCACGCACCGGTTCCCGGCCGAGCGCTGGGAGGAGGCCTTCGACACGGCGCGCTCCGGCCAGTGCGGCAAGGTCGTCCTCGACTGGTCATGACCCAGCCGAGCCGGCCGCGTCCGCTCGTCCTGCTCCACGGCGTGGGGCAGTCGCCGATCGCCTGGCAGGACTTCGTGTCGGCCTTCGGCGCCGGCCGGCCGATGACGGCCCCGTGGATGCGCGGCCTGCGCCCCAGGGACCCCGTCGGTTTCGACCTCGACGCCGCCGCCTCGGGTGTCGCCGACGAGCTGGAGCTGCAGGGCGTCCGCCGGGCCGACTTCCTCGGGGTGTCGGTCGGCGCGAGCGTCGCGCTGCGCCTCGCCGTCGAGCGGCCCGATCTCGTCGGGCGCCTCGTCGTCGCCGGGGCGCTCGTGCGGCCCTCGCGGCGTGCCCTGCTGCTGCAGAGGCTCGCGATGCGTCTGGTGCCGGAGTCCAGGCTCGTCGACGCCGGGGTGTCGCGGCCCCGCATGCTCGCCGTCCTCGACGCCCTCCGTGAGTTCGACGGCACCGACGCGCTGCGACGCGTGGAGGCCCCGACGCTCGTCGTGGCCGGGTCGCGCGACCGCGCCGGCACCGAGGCCGGCCGGCGTCTTGCTGCCGAGGTGCCCGGGGCGCGGCTGCACGTCGTCGCCGGGGCGGGCGCGTCGCTCAACACCCAGTCGGCCCGCGAGCTCGCCGAGCTCACCCACGAGTTCCTCGACACTCCCTGAGACCCGCGCCTGCCCCGCCGGGCACCGCGCTCAGTGGGTCCGGGCGGCGGGGTCGAGGGCGTCGAGGCCTTCCCGGACCGTCCGGAGGAACGCCGACTGCGCCGGGTGGTCGGCGGCCATGTCTGCCAGGAAGTCGACCTGGTCGCGCACCTGGCGCAGCTGCTCCTCGCTGCCGATGAGGGCGGCGCGCCCGTAGCGGTCGATGGCCTTGGCCGCCTTGGACCGGGCCGGCTCCGGCGACCACAGGGCCGAGAGCGCGACGAGGTCACCGACGACGGCCACCGTCCAGAACGTCGGCGAGCGGCGTGACTCCTCGTCCGCGACCTCGAGCGCATCGTGGAGCAGCCCCCGCGCGGTGCCGGCGTCGACGGGCGCCCGCTCGGGCACCGGGTGCCACACCAGGGCCAGCTCGGCACCGAGCCAGTTGGCGAGCGCGCCGTGGCTGCGCCGGTCCCGCGCACCGGCGGCCTCGTACGCGCGCCGGTACCAGTTGGCGGCGTCGACGAGCGCGCCCTGGGCCCGGGTCCAGTCGTCCGGGGCGGCGGCGGCCGCACACCGTGCCGGACACGTGACGAGGGCGAGGCGCTTGTACGCGCTCGCGACCCGCCACAGCCGGTCGATGCTCGGCGTGGCCGCGATGTCCGACGCGGCCAGGACCGTCGCCGTCGGCCCCGAACCGAGGACGACCGAGCCGGGGTCGTCGATGAGGCGGCGCAGCGTGGCGATCGAGGACTCGATCGTCGCGACGGCCTTCTCGGTGGCCTCGGGGCCGAGCAGGGTCGGCGAGCCGGACCCGCCCGGGGCGTCGGAGCCGTGGACGGCGTCGGTCGCGGCGGTGCGCACGGTCTGGTCGATCCACACCTCGAAGTCGCGTACCGTCAGGGCCGTCCCGCCGGCGGCCAGCGTGCGACGGAAGTAGTCGCGGGCGAGGTCGAAGTTGCCGAACTTGTTGTAGGTGCGGGCGATGAGCACCTGGAGCGAGGCGTCGGACAGGTCGCACGCGTCGAGCCGGTCGACGAGC
>NZ_JBPGXG010000093.1:0-18668 GCF_056755255.1 Monashia sp. HAY1-5C
CCCAAAACAAAAGACCACCTACCAGATGTAGCTCTTTCTCGTGGGCTCGGAGATGTGTATAAGAGACATTCCCCCGACCGGTCCCCCGCCGCCGAAGGCCTGGGTGGACCGCGACCCCGTCGCCGCCGCCCGGCTGGCCCGCGCCCGCGAGCTGCTCACGGCCGTGTCCGGCGAGCTGGCCATCCCGGTCGAGAACCTGCTGACTCCAGACCTGCTGCGGCGCTACCTCTGGGAGGGACCGCCGGCGCCGCAGACCGCCGAGATCGCCGAGGCCCTCGAGGGAATGGGCGCCCGGCACTGGCAGACCCGCATCGCGGCTCCCCTCGTCGCGGTGGCGTGCGCGGAGCACCCACGGTGAGGTGGCTCACGCCGCCCGCCCCGGACGGAGATGTTACCCGGCAGTAGGATCGAGGGGGCGGTCTCGCACCGCCCATCCCCTGTCCACGACCGGAGGAGGCCTCGTGCCCCGTCAGCTCCAGGAGGTCGTCTTCGTCGACGGCGTGCGCACGCCGTTCGGCAAGGCCGGTGAGAAGGGCATGTACGCCCACACCCGTGCCGACGACCTCGTCATCAAGTGCGTCCGCGAGCTCCTGCGCCGCAACCCCGACCTACCCAAGGACCGTGTCGAGGAGGTGGCCATCGCGGCCACGACGCAGATCGGCGACCAGGGCCTGACGCTCGGGCGCACCGCCGCGCTGCTCGCGGGCCTGCCGAACACGACGCCCGGCTACTCCGTCGACCGGATGTGCGCCGGCGCCATGACCGCCGTGACGAACACCGCCAGCTCGATCGCCTTCGGGGCCTACGACGTCGCCATCGCCGGCGGCGTCGAGCACATGGGCCGACACCCCATGGGTGAGGGCGTCGACCCGAACCCCCGGATCCTCGCCGAGAAGATCGTCGACCCCGATGCGCTCGTCATGGGTAAGACGGCCGAGAACCTCCACGACCGCTTCCCGAACCTGACCAGGGCCCGCGTCGACGCCTTTGCGGTCGCGAGCCAGGACAAGCTCGCCGCTGCGTACGCCGACGGCCGCATCCAGCGCGACCTCGTGCCCGTCGCGGTCCGCGACGGCGACAACGCATGGGGCCTGGCGACGGCCGACGAGCCCCCGCGCCCCGGGACGACCGTCGAGGACCTCGCCGGACTGAAGACCCCGTTCCGCCCCCACGGCAACGTCACCGCCGGCAACGCGGCCGGGCTCAACGACGGCGCGACCGCGTGCCTGCTCGCCTCCGAGGCCGCGGCGACCGAGCTGGGCCTTCCGGTGCGCATGCGCCTCGTGTCGTGGTCCTTCGTCGGCGTCGAGCCCGAGGTCATGGGCGTCGGACCCGTCCCGGCCACCGAGAAGGCCCTCGCCAAGGCCGGTCTGTCGATCGAGGACATCGGCCTCTTCGAGCTCAACGAGGCGTTCGCCGTGCAGGTGCTCGCCTTCCTCGACCACTTCGGCATCGCCGACGACGACCCCCGGGTCAACGAGTACGGCGGCGCCATCGCCACCGGTCACCCGCTCGCCAGCTCGGGCGTGCGCCTCATGACGCAGCTGGCCAGGCAGTTCGAGGCCCACCCCGAGGTGCGCTACGGCCTCACCGCCATGTGCATCGGCATCGGCATGGGCGGCGCGGTCGTGTGGGAGAACCCGCACCACACCGACTACCTGCCGACCAGCGCCCAGGAGGAGGTCGCGTGACCACCATGACCGAGAAGCCCGCAACCCCAACCGAGTTCGCCGACGAGGTCGTCACCCACGCCACGGTCCGCGACATCTGCCTGCCCGGAGGCGCGGGTGTCCTCGCCCTCATCACGCTCGACAACGGGTTCGACCACACGAAGCCGAACACCTTCGGCCCCCAGGGAGTCGCCGAGCTGACCGCGGTCGTCGAACGACTGCGCGAGCGCGCCGGGGCCGGCGAGATCGTCGCCGCCGCCGTCACCGGCAAGCCGTTCGTCTTCGCCGTCGGCGCCGACCTCACCGGCATCCCCCACGTACGCGACCGCGAGCAGGCACTCGAGATCGCCCGCGCGGGCCACGCGGCGTTTTCGGCGTTCTCCGACCTGCCGGTGCCCACCTTCGCCTTCGTCAACGGTGCGGCCATGGGCGGTGGCGTCGAGCTGGCCCTGTCCGCGACGTACCGCACCATGAGCGCCGGCGTGCCGGCCGTGGCCCTGCCGGAGGTCTTCCTCGGGCTCGTCCCCGGGTGGGGCGGTTGCTGGCTGCTGCCCAACCTCGTCGGCATCGAGACGGCCCTGACCGTCGTCATCGACAACCCGCTGAGCCAGAACCGCATGCTCACCGGCGTCGACGCCTACGGGCTGGGCCTGGCCGACGCCCTCTTCGAACCGGCCGACTTCCTCGAGGAGTCGCTCGCGTGGGCCTCGTCGGTCGTGCGTGGCGAGATCGTCGTGCAGCGTCCGGACGTCGACCGTGACGAGCAGCGCTGGGAGGCCGCGGTCGCCAGGGCACGCGCCACCGCCGACGCGCGGACCGGTCGACGGGCCCGCAGCCCGTACGCCGCCCTCGACCTGCTCGCCGCGGCGCGAACCGCTTCGCGCGCCGAGGGGTTCGCGGCGGAGGACGAGGCGCTGGCAGACCTCGTCATGAGCGACGAGCTGCGGGCCGGGCTCTACGCCTTCGACCTCGTGCAGCGTCGAGCCAAGCGCCCGGCCGGTGCCCCCGACAAGACGCTCGCGCGTCCCGTCACGAAGGTCGGCGTCGTCGGCGCCGGTCTCATGGCCAGCCAGCTGGCGCTGCTGTTCGTCCAGCGCCTCCAGGTGCCGGTCGTGCTCACCGACGTCGACGAGGCCCGCGTCTCGCAGGGCGTCGGGTACGTCCACGCCGAGCTCGACAAGCTCGCCGCCAAGGGACGCCTCACCCCCGACCGCCTCAACCGCTACAAGGGACTCGTGACCGGGGCCGTCGACAAGGCCGGCTTCGCCGACGCCGACCTCGTCATCGAGGCGGTGTTCGAGCAGATGGCCGTCAAGCAGCAGGTCTTCGCCGAGGTCGAGGCGGTCGTGTCGCCCGAGTGCGTCCTCGCGACGAACACCTCGAGCCTGTCCGTCGCCGAGATGGCCTCGCGGCTCGAGCACCCCGAGCGCGTCGTCGGGCTGCACTTCTTCAACCCGGTGGCGGTGATGCCACTGCTCGAGGTGATCCCGGGCGAGGCGACGGACGCGGCAACGCTGGCAACGGGGTTCGCCGTCGGCAAGGCGCTGCGCAAGACGTGCGTGCTCGCGGCGGACCAGCCCTCGTTCATCGTCAACCGGCTCCTCGGCCGGTTCATGGGCGAGGCCGCCCGGATCCTCGACGAGGGCACGCCGATCGAGGTCGTCGACCGGGCGTTCGCCGGTCTGGCGCCGATGCCGCCGTTCGTCCTCATCGGGCTCGTCGGCCCGGCGATCGCGCTGCACAACGGCGAGACCCTGGTCCGCGCCTTCCCGGACCGGTTCTACTCCTCCCCGACGCTGCAGCGCCTCGTCGCTGCGGGCAAGCGTGGCTTCTACGACCTCAGCTCGGGCCGCCCGGTGCTCGACCCCGAGGCCGCGGCACTCGTCGAGACGCCGGCCGAACCGGTCGTCCTCGACGCCGGGCAGGTGCGCGAGCGGGTCCTGACGGTCCTGTCGGACGAGGCGCGACGGATGCTCGACGAGGGGGTGGCCCAGT
Organism: Monashia sp. HAY1-5C; assembly: GCF_056755255.1. Classification (NCBI taxonomy): domain Bacteria; kingdom Bacillati; phylum Actinomycetota; class Actinomycetes; order Micrococcales; family Intrasporangiaceae; genus Intrasporangium; species Monashia sp. HAY1-5C. The sequence goes on from NZ_JBPGXG010000093.1 coordinate 3,666, forward strand.
CACCCATGGACCTCGACCTCGCGATGATCACCGGCGCCGGCTTCCAGTTCTGGAACGGCGGGATCACGCCGCTGCTCGACCGGACGGGCGTGGCCGAGCGCGTCACGGGGTCGCGGTTCCTGCCACCGGGTGTGGCCGACGCCCCGCGCTGAAGGGCCTGTGGGCCGGGACCGGCCGTGGCGCCCTCACCACGCCATGGCTGGTTCCGGCCCGCTCGAGCATCACGGCAGCAGGTGCGCGGTCAAGCCCCGCTCGACGAAGGCACTGAGCTGCTCCGGCGTCCAGCCGGCGTCCGTCACGAGCCGCTCGTAGAAGGTCGTGTAGAGCAGAAGGACGTCGCGGGCCTGCTCAGGGGTGACGTCGTCGCGCAGGTAGCCGCCGTCGACGAGGTACGCCGCGTTGTGGGTCATCCGCTCGGCTCGCTCACGCTCGATCCGGGCGTACAGGTCGGCCACCTCGGGGTCGCCGGCCGCCGAACGCTCGACGAGCCGGTACACGGGGTCACCCACCGCGCCCACCTCGGCGGCCAGCCGGGCCCAGTTCCGGATGATCGACCTCCCGTCCGACGCGGCCCGCGACCCGGCGTCGCTGCGGGCCTCGGCGGGCGTCGGCCCCGACCCGGCGAGGGACCGGTGCCAGACCGCCTCGAGCAGCCCCGCCTTCGAGCCGAACCACTTGTAGACGCTCTCCACCGAGACGCCCGCCTCGGCGGCCACCGCCGCCACGGTCGTGGCGCCGAAGCCGTCCGCGAGGAAGCGCCGCCGGGCGACGTCCAGGACCTCGCCCCGGCGCGCGGCAGCGCGGGCCCGACGAGCGGACGCGTCGTAGCGACGACGGGTCGGCTCGGGGTCGTCCGCCCCCTTGACTCGCGGCGACATGAGGCGCATCCTCTCAATCAGATACAGATAACTGTATCGAATTGTTGGAGGTCAGCATGGACCCGACCCGCACCCCTTCCGAGGTCCTCGACCGGCTCGTGCTGGCGACCAACGCCCACGACCTCGACGGCCTCGTCGACTGCTTCGCCGAGGACTACGAGCTGACCGACCCGGTCCATCCCGCCCGGTCCTTCACCGGCTCGGCCCAGGTCCGCCGGAACTGGACGACGATGTTCACGGCGGTGCCCGACATCCGTCTCGACGTGGAGCAGCAGGCCGTCACCGAGGACGGCTTCTGGCTCGAGGCGGCCCAGGTCGGGACCCGCCGGGACGGCCGGCCGGTCGAGACCCGGATGGTCTTCATCGCGACGGTCGCCGGTGGCTGCATCACCCGCGCGCACCTGTACGCCGGGCCCGTCGAGCCCGGCGGCCCCGGCATCGACGCCGTCTTCGCGGCCCTGGCCGGGACCGGGCAGCCGTGATCACCGTGGTGGGCGGCACCGGGAGGCTGGGCCGCCTCGTCACCGCCCGGCTCGTCGCCGAGGGCCGACCGGTGCGGGTCGTCGCGCGCTCGGATCCCCGCGTCCCCGTGCCGGACGCCGAGCTCGTCACGGCGGACGTCCGTGACCCGTCCTCGCTTCACGCGGCCGTCGCCGGCTCGGAGGTCGTCGTCTCCGCGGTGCACGGGATGGACCCGAACGCCGGCCAGTCCCCCGCGGCCGTCGACCGGGAGGGCAACCGCAACCTCGTCGCCGCCGCTCGCTCGACCGGTGCGGACATCGTCCTCGTGTCGGTCATCGGCGCCGCCCGCGAGCACCCGATCGAGCTGTTCCGCATGAAGGCCGCCGCCGAGGACGAGCTCCGCGGCGGTGCTGCCCCTGCCGTGCCGGACTGGACCATCGTCCGCGCGTCCGCCTTCGCCGAGATGTGGCTCGAGCTGTTCCGCACGACGGCGGGCTCGTCCGGGGTGCCCAAGGTACTGGGGCCGGGCCGCAACGTGGTGAACTTCGTCTCGGTCCACGACGTGGCCGTCGCCGTGGCCCGGGCCGCTGTCGACCCGGCCCTGCGCGGGCGGGTCGTCGAGGTTGCCGGCGAGGACCTCAGCGAGACCGAGCTCGCTGCACTGGTCACGGCGCCGGGCCGGCACCCGGCCCACGTGCCGACCGCCGTCGTCTGGGCCATCGGCACCGGCCTGCGGCCGTTCCGCCCGGCCATGGCCCGGATCGCCCGCCAGACGCTGGCCATGGAGCGCGTCCCGCTGCGCGCGGACCCCGCGCCGGGGCACGCCGAGCACCCGTGGCTCCCGCTGACGCCGATCGCCCGGACGGTGACGCCGGCGGCCCAGGAGTCCTGACGCCCGTCGTCCTGGCCATATCCCGGCGGGACCTCGTCTCGGTGCCCGCCGGGCCTGTCGCTTAGCGGTTATCTCATATATGAGTTAGAGTCGCCGCTCGTGACGCAGACCTACCTGACCCGGATCGGCGGACTCATCCGCGACGCCCGACGCCACAAGGGCATGACGCAGTCCGAGCTCGCCGAGCACCTCGGCACCTCGCAGAGCGCCGTCGCACGCATCGAGCAGGGGCGCCAGAACCTCAGCCTGGACACCCTCGCCAAGATCGGCGACGCCCTCGACTCGGAGTTCGTCTCGCTCGGGCACTCCGGTCCCCAGCACCTGCGGATCGTCGGGGGGCAGAAGCTGTCCGGCGAGATCGACGTCAAGACGAGCAAGAACGCCGCCGTCGGGCTGCTCTGCGCCTCGCTGCTGAACCGCGGACGCACGACGCTGCGCAACCTCGCGCGCATCGAGGAGGTCAACCGGATCCTCGAGGTGCTCTCCTCGATCGGCGTGCGCACCCGCTGGCTGCCCGACAGCAACGACCTCGAGATCGTCCCGCCCGCGCGGCTCGACCTCGACGGCATCGACGTCGCGGCCGCGCGCCGCACCCGCACCGTCATCATGTTCCTCGGTCCGCTCCTGCACGAGCACGACCGCTTCCGGCTGCCCTACGCGGGCGGCTGCGACCTCGGCACGCGCACCGTCGAGCCGCACCTGGCCGCGCTGCGGTACTTCGGCCTCGAGGTGACCGCGACCCACGGCTTCTACGAGGCCGAGTCGGACCGTTCGGTCAACCCGACCCGCTCCATCGTCCTGACCGAGCGTGGCGACACCGTCACCGAGAACGTCCTCATGGCCGCTGCGCGGTACGAGGGCGAGACGGTCATCCGCAACGCGTCCTCGAACTACATGGTGCAGGACCTGTGCTTCTTCCTCGAGAAGCTCGGCGTGCGCATCGAGGGCATCGGCACGACGACCCTTACCGTCCACGGCCGCGCCACCATCGACGTCGACGTCGAGTACTCGCCGAGCGAGGACCCCATCGAGGCGATGAGCCTCATCGCCGCGGCGGTCGTGACCGACTCGGCCATCATGATCCGCCGCGTCCCGATCGAGTTCATCGAGATCGAGCTCGCGACGCTCGAGGGCATGGGGATGAAGTACGACCTCTCCGCCGAGTACACGTCCGCCAACGGCAAGACGCGCCTGGTCGACCTGACGACGATCCCCGGCCCGCTCACGGCGCCGACCGACAAGATCCACCCGATGCCCTTCCCGGGCCTCAACATCGACAACCTGCCGTTCTTCGCGCTCATCGGGGCCGTCGCCGAGGGCAGCACGATGATCCACGACTGGGTCTACGAGAACCGGGCCATCTACCTGACCGAGCTGACGAAGGTCGGCGGGCGCGTCCAGCTGCTCGACCCGCACCGGGTCATCGTCGAGGGCCCGACACGGTGGCGCGCGGCCGAGGTCGTGTGCCCCCCGGCGCTGCGTCCCGGCGTCGTCATCCTCCTGGCCATGCTCGCGGCCCCCGGCACGTCGGTGCTGCGCAACGTCTACGTCATCAACCGTGGCTACGAGGACCTGGCCGAGCGCCTCAACCGCCTCGGCGCGACGATCGAGGTCTTCCGCGACATCTGAGCCGGACACGAGCCGGCCCCGGGCGGCGCGCAACCCTTGCGTCCTCCGGGGCCGGTGTTACCTTGAGCCTCGGGCGCCGGCTGGCCCGGCGCCGAGCGGTCAACAACCCGACCGCTCACGACACTGGAGTCCAGCATGCGTCGCACCGCCAGCGCTCTTGCCGCAACCCTCTGCGCCGTTGCCGTCGGGCTGGAGCAGCTCGGTCTCTGACGCAGCGCGTCGGGCACCTGCAGCCGCCTCCCCGGCGGGTCACAGGTGCCCGACCTAGCGTCGACGCATGAGGACTCGTGCGTCCCTCGCCGCCGTCGTCGGCCTCGGGCTCGTGCTCGCCGGCTGCACGGGCGGTTCCCCGGCCCCGACGCAGGCCCCCCAGGGCGGGACGGCCAGTGCCCGGACCAGCACGAGCGACCCGCCGACGACCAGCCCGTCCTCGGGTATGCCGTCCGCCGGCCCCACGCATACGGCCACGCCGTCCCGGCCCGCCTCCTCTGCGCGCGCCTCGACGAGCACGAGCGCCCCGACGCCGGCGAGCTATCGGGTCCAGGTCGTCCACCGGGGCGCCGACCATCCCGACGACCTGGTGCTCGACCCGTCGGGCGCCCTCCTCTACAGCGACTACGCGTTCGGCACCATCAGCCGGCTCAATGCCGACGGCTCGGCGACCGTCCTGTACCGAGGGCTGCCCGGCCCCGAGGGCATGGTGTTCCTGCCGGACGGGAGCATGGTCGTGGCCGAGGAGGACGCGAACCGGCTCGTCGAGTTCCGCCCGGGCCAGTCGACGCCGACCGTCCTCGCCGCCCTGCCGGGCACGTCCGTCAAGGCGACGTGCCACCAGGGCGTCGACGGGATCGGGTGGGACGCGACCACCAGCACCCTCGTGGTCCCCGACCCGGTGACCGGCACCATCTACCGGTTCTCGCCCGACGGGCGGTCGCGGACCGTCCTCGCGAGCGCGTTCGTCCACCCCGTCGGCGCCGCCGTCGGTCCGGACGGGGACGTCTACGTCGCCGACGAGTGCGGCGGTGGAGTCTGGCGGCTGGGTCCGGGGGGCTCGCGGGTCCGCGCAGCGGAGGCCGTCATGCCGGACGACGTCGCCTTCGACGCCGCTGGCAACCTGCTCGTGACCGACGTGCGGCACACCCGCCACGACGTGCTGCGCTGGCCCGGTGGTGGGGGCCCCTCGACCGTCCTCGTGAGCAGCGGCCTCATCGAGCCCCAGGGCCTGCTCGTCACGCCCTCGGGCACCCTCTACGTCGCCGACGACCAGGCCCGGGTCATCCTCCGGATGACGCCCGCCTGACGACTCCGGCCCGACGCTCCTTCAGCCCGACGCCTGGCTGCAGGCGTCCGGCTGAAGGGCGCGGCCTGAAGGCGTCGGCGCTGCCTAACGCCGATACTGCCTCCAGATGAGCTTGTGCACCCCGAGATGCTTCGGCAGGGTCCGCAGTCCCGGGATCCACGGGATACAGACGAACCCGATGCTGAGCAGGATCATCAGCGCCCACACCTGCACGTCGGCGTTGTCGGACGTCGAGAACGGGGGCACCTGGTACCAGAGGGTGTAGAGCCACAGCCACGGCTGGCCGGGATAGTTGCCGGTCTCGTTCATGATCCCCCACTGGTCGCCGCCGAGGTTCTGGGCGCGGGCCTGGTCCTCGAGGTGCGAACCGTCGGCCAGCAGGAGCAGCGGCTTGGTGCTGTTGACGCCGAAGAAGCTGGTCCTCGACGTCAGCAGGCCCTCCAGCGCACCGCTGGATGCGAGCGCCAGCACCCCCTGCGCCAGGACCGGCACCGGGCCGTAGTCACCGGTCGCCACCTTGGCCGGGTCGCCGTCGGGCGCCTTGCCCAGGGCGTCGGAGTAGGCCTGCGCCCACTTCGTCTGCTGGTCCGGCGTCGCGGCCGACCATCGACGCAGGGCCGCTGCCACGAGCGGCTGCGACGAGAGCGTGCGCAAGGGGGTGATGACGAAGTCGTTGGCGGAGTCGACCGGCTCCGTGACGCCGGGGAGCTTCTGCAGGTTGACCGGGCCGAGGGTCTGGCCGTCGGCCGCGGTGTTGTAGGGCGGCCCGTAGCCGGCTGAGGTCGTGGTGCCGGCCAGCTCGCCGGTTGCCGTGGCCACCACGTCGTTCGGCGCCTGCTGGGCCCACTGCTGCAGCGAGATCGCCGGGTCGTCGGGTGAGGAGAAGACGATGGCCGCGACGAGGGTCAGCACGAGTATGACGCCCAGCGCGATGACGAACTCCTTGACGAGGTCGTAGCGCCGGGTCGGGAAGTCGTGCGAGTCGGGCGCCCACGTGGCGCTCCGTCGCTGGCTCCGGGGAACGCGTACGGCGGTCATGGCCTGACCCCCGTTCCCGTGCGAGTGCGCTGCGGGCGGCTGTCCTCAGGGGCGGACGTGGGAGCGGGGCCCGTGGGTGCCGAGCTCCCAGGCGGTGCCGAGGGCAGCGGCGACTCCGGCTGCACGACCTCGGCGGGTGCCTCGGCGGGTGCCTCGGCGCCGATGGGCGGCACCACGCCACGGCGCCGAACCAGGAGCAGGTGGAGGCCGACGATGACCCCGACGACGAGCGGCAGGAGCGAGACGTGCCACAGCACCATCTGCCCCACGTTCATGACGTTGAAGTAGGCGCCGATGCCGGCGGCGTTGAGCCCGTCCTTGGCCTGGGTGCTGATCCACTGGGAGTCGAAGTTGGTCTGGATCAGGTAGCCGGTGAAGGCGGTGCCCAGCGAACCGAAGAAGGCCAGGGCGCCGGTGGCCCACGTGAGGCCACGGTGGCCGCGCCACGCGGCCATGAAGAACTTGCCCCACAGGTGGATCACCATCGTCGCGAAGAACAGCTCGACGCTCCACAGGTGCATGGAGTTGATGAACCGTCCCACGGAGCTCGAGTGCCACCACGTCAGACCGCCGAGCGTGAGCACCAGACCCGACGCGATGACGACGACGAGGCTTGCCAGGCAGGCGACGCCGAAGACGTACACCCACGAGGCCACGTATGCCGGCTGGCGGTCGGGCAGCCACTGCCCCTTGGGGACGAGCCCCTCGATCCACCCGCTCAGCCTGCCCGTCCACGTGGTGCGGGCACCCGCCGCGGGGTTCGGTGCGGGGCTCGACGGTGCTGCCCGAGAGCTCATCGGTCGTCCTCCCCCTGCGAGCCCGGGAAGGGCAGGAGGACCGCAAGGACGAAGACGAGGAGCATCACGAGGATCGTGACGAGGTTGGCGACCGTGACGGTGATGAAGCCCCACTGGACGACAGCACCTGCGGGCGTCGGCTCTCCTGCTGTGAAGAACACGGTGGACATCGAAGACCTCCTGGACGGAAGGAACTGTGAGTCGCCCCTGCACCAGTCGATCTACTACGTCTTGTCAGAGTAGGTCCGACACCGGCGGCCGGCGGGTGCATCGGCACATTTGCAGCCTCCTCACAGCCACGCCCCGATGGAGGGCCAGTCGGTTCGACGCCCACCGCGCCCTCCACACCACTTCGCGCGTTTTGTGTCCTGGGACCACACAGGTGCCGAGCAGTCGGCTCCCTAGCCTTCCCGCATGCCCGGCGCCCGCGACGACGCACGCGACCCAGCACCCGACCGCCCCGGCCCAGGCCGGCGGGCGGTCAACGAACCGATCGACCTGAGCGGGCGCACGGCGCTGGTCACCGGCGCCGCGAGCGGCATCGGCGCAAGCGTCGCGCGGGCTCTCGCCGCTGCGGGCGCCACCGTCCACGCCGTCGACCGGGACGGGGACGGCGTGCGCACCCTGGCGGACGGCTCCGACCGCAGCGACGGTGCTGACGGGGGCGCCATCATTCCCGTGATGGCGGACCTCGCCGACCTCGACGGCCTCGCGAGCCTGCCCACCGACGTCGACATCCTCGTCAACAACGCCGGCATCCAGCACGTCAGCCCGGTGGAGGAGTTCCCGCTCGAGCGCTTCGACCTCATCCTCGACCTCATGCTCGTCTCGCCGTTCCGCCTCATCCGCCAGTCCCTGCCGCACATGTACGCCCAGGGCTGGGGCCGCGTCGTCAACGTCTCGAGCGTGCACGGGCTGCGGGCCAGCGCCTTCAAGTGCGCCTACGTCACCGCCAAGCACGGGCTCGAGGGCCTGTCCAAGGTCGTGGCCCTCGAGGGTGGGCCGCGGGGGGTCACCTCGACGTGCATCAACCCGGCGTACGTGCGGACTCCCTTGGTGGAGAAGCAGATCGCTGACCAGGCCCGCACGCACGGGATCCCCGAGTCGGAGGTCGTCGCGAAGGTCATGCTCGAGCCGGTCGCGGTCAAGCGCCTCGTCGAGCCCGAGGAGGTCGCCGCCCTCGCCCTGTTCCTCTGCGGGCCGGCCTCGGCGTCGGTCAACGGCACGTCGTTCTCCATGGACGGCGGCTGGACGGCGCACTGAGGGTCCGGCCTCCCGACGAAGCCTAGGATCTGCCCGTGGCCACGCACAGCCCTGCCGACGCGTCCGAGGACGTCCCCGAGGAGCTCGGACGCGACCTCCAGCACGACCTCCCCCAGGTCCTCTCGGCGGTCCCGGACGACGGGTCGGAGGCCGGGCGGCTGATGCGGCTGCTCGAGCTGCTCGCGACCGACGCGCCGGTCGCGGAGGTCGCGGCGGCTCCCGCCCCGGCCGGCGCCCGCGACCTCGCGCTGCGCATCACCGCCTCCCGCGAGGTGCACCTGCACCGCGAGGCCGGCCTCGCCGCCCTGCTCGACACCGCCCGTGAGCTGGCCACCGAGCACGACCCTGCGCAGGTGCTCGACGCGATCGTGCGGCGCGCCCGCCGGCTCGTGGGCACGGACCTCGCGTACCTGACGCTCTACGACCCGGAGGCGGGCGACACCTTCATGCGCGCGACGGACGGGTCGGTGTCCGCGGCGTTCCAGTCGGTGCGCCTCGCCCTCGGTGCGGGCCTCGGCGGGCTCGTGGCATCGACGCACAAGCCGTACTGGACGGCCGACTACTGGTCCGACGAGAGGTTCCGCCACACGGCCGCGATCGACGGTGCCGTCGGCGAAGAGGGCATCATCGCGATCTGCGGCACCCCGCTCATCGTCGAGTCCCACTTCGTCGGGGTGCTGTTCGCCGCCAACCGCTCGTCCCGGCCCTTCACCCGCGAGGAGGTCGCGCTCCTCGGCAACCTCGCCACGCTCGCCGCGGTCACTCTCGTGCAGACCCGTGCCCTCGCCGACGCCGAGAACGCCCTGGCGCAGCTGTCGGAGGCGCACGAGACGGTGCGCCGGTACGCCGAGGGGATCGAGCGCGCGGCGGCCGCGCACGACCGGTTCGCCTCCCTCGTGCTCGGTGGTGGCGGCGTCGACGACGTCGCCCGGGCCCTGTGCGACCTCCTCGGTGGCTGGGCCGTGCTCGTCGACGAGGACGGCGCCCGCATCGGGACCGCCGGCCCGGCGCCGGAGCCGGGGTCGGGGCGCGTCGGCCTCCTCGAGGACCTCCTGTCCAGCGTCCCGGGCCAGGGCACCGGGCGCCTCGTCGAGCGCGAGGGCATGTACGTCCTGCCCGTCACGGCAGCGCGCGAACGGCTCGGGACCCTCGTCGTCGGCGGCCTCGGACGGCTGAGCGAGTCCGAGCAGCGGACCGTCGAACGCGCCGGCGTCGTCACGGCGCTCGTCCTGCTCTTCGAGCGGCAGGCCGCCGACGCGCGCCAGTCGGCACGCAACCGTCTCGTCTCGGACCTCGTCAGCGCCCGGGGCAGCCACGACGAGCGACTCCAGCTGGCCCGCGCGGCCGGCCTGGACCCGAACCGTCCGTTCTGCCTGCTCGTCCTGCGGGGCGAGGACCCGCACGGCCACCGCGCCCTGCTCATCTCGGCGAGCGCGGCCACCGACGAAAGCGCGCTCGTGGGCTCGCACGACGGCGACGTCGTCGCCCTCGTGCCCGGCACCGATGCCGACGGTCTGGCCCGTGCCGTGGCGGCCCGCATCGGGCGGCGCACCTGCGTCACCGTGGCCGGCGTCGGGCCGCTCGAGGGCGTCGACGCCATCCCCACTGCCCACGAGGAGGGCGCTCGTACTGTCGGTGCGCTCATCGCTCTCGGGCACCGGGGCCAGGGCGCCGCGGCGACGCAGCTCGGCTTCGCCGGCCTCATCGTCGGCTCGGCACCGGACGTCGACGACTACGTGCACCGGCTGCTCGGCCCGGTCATCGACTACGACGAGCGGCGCGGCACCGACCTGCTCGGCACGCTGGCCGCATACTTCGCCGCCGGTGGCAGCCCCCGTCACGCCGCCGGCACGCTGCACGTCCACGTCAACACGGTGTCGCAGCGGCTCGAGCGCATCGGGGCACTGCTGGGGGCGTCGTGGCAGCAGCCGGACCACGCCCTCGAGCTGCAGCTGGCGCTGCGGCTGCGAGCGCTCCAGTCCCCCGGCTGAGGCCCGCGCGGTCGAGGTGGATCGTCGCGCTCCGGCGCGCGGTATCACCTCGACCCGGGGCCGGTCGCGTCGGATGGAGGTGCGGCGTCGCGCGCCGGCGCGAGGTATCACCTCGACCGAGGGGCGGCCTTCCGGCGTCAGGCCAGCCGGGGCTCGAGGTCGGCGACGACCTGGTCGGCGGTCAGGCCGAGCTCCTCGAGCACCTGCCCGCGCGAGCCGTGGTCGAGGAACCGTTTCGGGATGCCGTACGTGCGCACCGGCACGTCGAGCCCCGCCTCGCGCAGGGCCAGGGTCACCGCCGCACCGACGCCGCCGCTGACGAGGTTGTCCTCGACGACCGCGACCGTGCCGGCCCGCCGGGCCAGCTCGACGACGGTGTCGCTGACCGGCAGCACCCAGCGGGGGTCGACGACGCGGACCGTGCGCCCGTGGGCGGCGATCTTCTCCCCCACCTCGCCGGCGAGCCCGGCGAAGGCACCGACCCCGACGACGAGCAGGTCCACGGCCTCGCCGGCGTTCTCGAAGAGCACGTCGACGTCGCCGATCGTGCGCTCGGCCGTGAGCGGGTCGCCGACGTCGCCCTTGGGGAAACGGATGACGGTCGGACCGTCGGACACGTCGAGCGCCTCGCGCAGCTGGCGTCGCACCTGCTCGCCGTCACGGGGGGCCGCGAGGCGCAGGCCCGGCACGACCGAGGTCAGGGTCATGTCCCACATGCCGTTGTGCGAGGCACCGTCGCTGCCGGTGACGCCGGCCCGGTCGAGGACGAAGGTCACTCCCGCCCGGTGGAGGGCGCAGTCCATGAGCAGCTGGTCGAAGGCCCGGTTGAGGAAGGTGGCGTAGACGGCGACGACCGGGTGCAGGCCGGAGTAGGCCAGCCCCGAGGCCATCGTCACGGCGTGCTGCTCGGCGATGCCGACGTCGAAGACGCGGTCGGGGTAGGCGGCCGCGAAGCCGTCGAGGCCGACGGGGATGAGCATGGCGGCGGTGATCGCCACGACGTCGGGGCGCTCGGCCCCGACGGCGACCATCTCGTCGTTGAACTCGTCGGTCCAGATGCGGCCGGAGACCTCGAAGGGCAGGCCGGTCTCGGGGTTGATCTTGCCGATGCCGTGCATGTGGTCGGCGACGTCGTCGAGGGCCGGCTGGTACCCGCGACCCTTCTGGGTGATGACGTGGACGAGGACCGGACCGCCGAAGTCGCGCGCCTTGCGCAGCGCGCGCTCCACGGCCGGCTCGTCATGGCCGTCGACGGGCCCGAGGTACTTCAGGCCGAGGTCCTCGAACATCCCCTGCGGCGCGACGATGTCCTTGATGCCCTTCTTGACGCCGTGCAGCGTCTCGAACATCGCGCCACCGACGACGGGTGTGCGCGCCAGGGAGCGCTTGCCCCAGTCGAGGAAGCGCTCGTAGCCGCGCGTCGTGCGCAGCGTCGCCAGGTGGTCGGCCAGGCCCCCGATGGTGGGCGCGTAGGAGCGCTCGTTGTCGTTGACGACGATGACGAGCGGCAGGTCCTTGTCGACGGCGATGTTGTTGATCGCCTCCCAGGCCATGCCGCCGGTCAGGGCGCCGTCACCGATGACGGCCACGGTGTGCCGACCCTTCTCACCGCGCAGGCGGCGCCCCTTGGCGATGCCGTCGGCCCACGACAGCGCCGTGGAGGCGTGGGAGTTCTCGACGACGTCGTGCTCGGACTCGGCGCGGCTGGGGTAGCCCGAGAGGCCGCCCTGCTTCTTGAGCTTGCTGAAGTCGCGCCGCCCGGTGAGCAGCTTGTGCACGTACGACTGGTGACCCGTGTCGAAGACGACGGCGTCCCGCGGCGAGTCGAAGACGCGGTGCAGGGCGATGGTCAGCTCGACGACGCCGAGGTTCGGACCGAGGTGTCCACCGGTCTTGGAGACCTCGGTCACGAGGAAGGTACGGATCTCCTCGGCCAGCGCCGGCAGCCGCTCGGCCGGCAGCGCCCTGAGGTCCGCCGGGCTCGTGATTGTCTCCAGCAGGGCCACGCTGGGTCGTCCTCTCGAAGTCGGTGCCGCGTCGTCGGATTCTCGACACGTCGGGCATGCGCGTCGATCGAGTCTAGGTGCAACGACCGAGCACGCGAAAACGTGCAGGCGGGCCGGCACGCGACCCTCACATCATCCTCACGCAGCGGTCACCGTCAGAGCCGGGGTGCGAAGACCTTGCCCTGCAGCGCCTCGTGGAGCAGGCGGGCGGACCGGGTGGCTGCGACCAGCCGGATGCCCTCGGCCTCGATCTCGGACAGGATCTCCGCGAGGGCCTCGGCGGGCACGTGTGGTCCGAGAGCGACGCGGGCCTCGCGCCACGCGTCGCGCGTCGCGCTCACCTGCCCCTCGAGGTGTCGGCACGTGATCCACGCGAGCGCGACCGGGTGGCGGCGCCAGCCACCGTAGGAGCGGTAGTCCGGTGGGCACTGGTCGAGCAGCCACAGCACGGCCCGCTCCTGCCAGCCGGGGGCCTGGGCCGGCGGCACGCCCGGGGGCCAGCCGGGCGGGGTGTGGGCGGACATGTCCCCAGTCTGCCTCGCCTACGCTCGGGGCATGACGACACCGTGGGCGGTCTCGTGGGTCACCGCGTTCCTCGACGTGCCACCGGCGGTGCACGACGCGGTCGTCCGGTTCTGGTCGGCGGTCTCGGCGTCCGCGGTGTCGACGGCGCGCGGGGTCGAGGGCGAGTTCGTCAGCCTGCTGCCCGAGGACGGCGACCCGTACCTCGCCGTGCAGCGGACCGGCACCGGCGGGGCCAGCGCCACCGGCCCGTCGCTGCACGTGGACCTGCACGTGGACTCCCCCTCGGTGGCCGCCCGCCGTGCGGTCGCTGTCGGGGCCACGCTCCTGCACCGGTCGCCCCACGGCTACGTCGTGCTCGCCTCCCCCGGCGGCTTCGTCCACTGCCTCGTGCCGGCCGGCGAGCACGTGCGTCCCACGGCGGTCCGGTGGCCGCGCGGGCACGAGAGCATCGTCGACCAGGTGTGCCTCGACATCCCGCCCGACGCGCACGAGGCCGAGTGCCGGTACTGGTCGGAGCTGACCGGCTGGCGGCTCCGTCGGTCCGCCGGCCGGCCGGAGTTCCACCACCTCGAGCGCCCGGCTGGGATGCCGATCCGGTTCCTGCTCCAGCGTCTCGACACCGTCGCCGACGACCGGACGCACGGCACGGCGGGCGGGGCGGACGGCCATGCCGTGACCGCGCACCTGGACCTGGCCTGCGACGACCGTACGGCCGAGGTCGCGCGCCACGTGTCGCTCGGCGCGGAGGTCCTCGGTGACCCCGGCGGCGGGTGGACCGTGCTGCGCGACCCCGGTGGCTCGCGCTACTGCGTCACCGACCGCGACCCGCACGGCGCCTGAGCGCTATCCGCCCGGGCGTCGGTCTCCCCGGGTGCGGCCGACGGCGGCACGTGCTCTCAGGCCCAGTTCGCCTCGGCGGGCGGCGTCGGCAGGGCGACGCCGTGGGGGTGGATGACGTAGGCCAGGCCACCGTTCGTGCCGAGCCAGGCCCGCTCGAACTGGTCGCGCCGGTACACGGTGCGCACCTCGTCGTTGCGCGCGACGCGGTGGGAGTTCGGGTCGTTCGACACGACGTCGCCGCCCTCGGTGAACCCGACCACGGTGAGGAGGTGACCGCTCGTCTCGTAGCCGGCACCATCGAGCTCGCCCTCGCGGAAGGTCACCGAGACGACGAGCGGCACGCCCGCCGCGACGAACGCCTCGGCCTCGCTGAGGTCCCGCAGCCGCGTCACGTAGGCCCGAAGGCCGCGGGTCCCCGCGTACGCCGTGTTGAAGGCCCAGTTTCCGGCTCCGCCGTACGAGCGGTCGAAGACCCGGCGCACCCCGTGGACGACGACGGGATCGACGTCATGGCCCACCCAGGCGGCCTCCTCGGCGCTGGGCCCCGACCCCCAGTGCTCGAGGAGCATGGTCGTCGACGTGGGCGAGCACCAGGACTGGCCGCCCTCGTCCCAGTGCGGGAACGTGTCGAGGTGCAGCCGCTGGGAGTACGGGGGCACCGGGACCTCCTGGCCACGGGCGGCGCCGGGGCGGCTCGTCGGAGCGTCCGCCGCGATGGCGAAGCGCGAGGCCACGGCCCCGGCCAGCGACACCGTGACGCCCCCGACAGGCGTCCCCGACGGGACGCCGACCCGAGCCGCCTCGACGCCCTCGAGGGCGTCGGCGGCCTCGTCGGCCTCGAGGGCCTCGGCGGTGGCGAGGGCCGTGAGCCGCAGCTGCCACCGCTCGAAGGCGCGCCCCGGCGCCGAGCGCCACGTGTCGGCGGCGACGGCGCCCGCGTCGAGCTGCTGGCCGCGCACCGTCGTGCGTGTCATCGGTGCCTGCCCGTCCGGGTCGTCCTCGGCCCACCGGGCGAAGGTGACCCACGGCGTCCATCCGGCGGCGTCACCGACGCGGCCCTCGACGTGCAGCCACGTGCCTGCGGGCGTCCGCGCGTTCCACGACGGAATGAGCTCCCTTGCGGGGAAAGGAAGCTCGACGACGGGCGACTCCCAGACGCTGGCGGCATAGGTGACGACGGCGGCATCGGCGACGTGCACGTCGCGGTAGGCGACGTGCGGAGCACGGGCCCACCGGAACCCGGACTCCCACAGGGTCAGGGACGCGTGTCGGTCGCTCACCCGTCGAGCATGCCACCACCGGAACGCCGGTGACGCGTCGGGGCCCGGCCACCGAGGGACGGTGGCTGTCTCTTATACACATCTGACGCTGCCGACGACGGA
>NZ_JBPGXG010000094.1:0-18429 GCF_056755255.1 Monashia sp. HAY1-5C
TCCGTCGTCGGCAGCGTCAGATGTGTATAAGAGACAGGCCCAGGCCCCGTCCGGCACCAACCCCCTGTCGGGAGAGCGTCGTCGGCGCGCGTGCCTGAACCTTCGCCGACAGTCTTCAGAGCAACGACGGGCCCGCCTGATACGCCGGCGGGTCGGGAGTCGGGTTCACACTGGGGGAATGGCCCTACGGACGCGCTCCCACTGGTTCGGCGTCGTCCTCGACGCCCCCGACGCGTCGGGGCTGGCGCACTTCTACCAGCGACTGCTCGGGTGGACCCTCTTCACGGACACGCCGGGCTGGGCGACGCTCGCGCCGTCGGCGGACCGGGGGTACAACCTGTCCTTCCAGCAGGAGCCGAACTACGTGCGGCCGGTGTGGCCCAGCAAGCCGGGCCGACCGCTCATGATGCTGCACCTCGATCTCGAGGTCGACGACCTCGACGAGGCCGTCGCGTACGCCGTCGAGGTCGGCGCACAGCTCGCGGAGCACCAGCCGCAGGAGGACGTCCGGGTCATGCTCGACCCGGCCGGGCACCCGTTCTGTCTCTACGTCGACGACGACGAGGGTACCGACGGCTCGGAGGGCATCGAGGGCACCGAGGGCTCGGAGGGCTCGGAGCGCTCGGAGGGCTCGGAGGGCTCGGAGGGTCGGAGAACCTGATCGAGGGCCGCGACGAGGCGGCCGCGCAGCGCCTGCCCGCGCCCGGCGAAACCACGCTGCTCCGCGACGTACCGCGCCCTGCCCTCGGCGGTCTCGATGGGCACGGGCTCGTAGCCGAGCTCGCGCAGGTCGTAGGGGGCGGCGCGCATGTCGAGCGAACGGATGTCCCGGGCCAGCTCGAAGCAGTCGGCGACGAGGTCGGCCGGCACGACGGGAACGAGCTTGTGGGCCCATTTGTAGAGGTCCATGCCGGCGTGCAGGCAGGCCGGCTGCTCGAGGTCGACCTGAGCGGCCCGCGTCGGTCGCAGGGCGTTGCGCGGCGCCGCGTCCGGGGTGAAGAAGCGGTAGGCGTCGAAGTGCGAGCAGGCCACCTGGTGCGCGTCGACGACGGCGTCGGTCCCCTCGCGTCCGAGCCGGAGCGGCCACGCCGAGTGGCGCACGTCCGAGGGGTCGAGCCGGTACACCATGGCCCACTCGTGCAGCCCGAAGCAGCCGAAGCGGCCGGGTCGTGCCGCGGTGCGCACGAGCAGCTCGCGCACGAACCGCACCGTGTCGCCGCGCCGTTCGAGGAAGGCCTCGACGTCGACCGACACGGTGGAGCCACCGAGGCGGTAGAAGCGCCAGTCCCTCTGCGGCGCAGGTCCGTCCAACGCGATCCCGGGACCGGGGTGCCAGCGCCGCAGCTGCGACGGCGTGAAGGAGTAGTACGTGAAGAGGAAGTCCTCCACCGGGTGGGGGCGGCCGTCGAGGCGCCGCGCGCGGTGACCCGCGGTCGCCGCGTCGACCCGGGCCTCGTGGGCCCGGGTCCGCTCGCGCCACTCGGGCTCGGTCATCACGTGCACGCGACGAGGGTAGGTGATCGGTGCGGTGGTCCGCCGCGCGCGAGCCGCGCCCGAGCGGCTCACGAGCGGTCCACGAGCTGCTCGGCGGGCAGGATGGCCCCATGGGACCCGACGTCGAGCTGCCCACGCACCTGCTGCACCGCCTCACGTCCTACTCGCCCGACCGGGAGTGGACGGAGGTGCCGCCCGACGACCGCCTCGTCCACGACCTCGTGCCGAACGACCTCGCCCACCGCCCGCGCTGGTACAAGCACTACGACGACGACCTGACGCGGACGTTGCTGCCTCCGGACCTGCCCGCCACGACCGCCCCGGCGACCACGGTCCTCGCGGGCACGGCCCAGGTGCCCGTGGCCCGACTCGACCTCGCCGCCCTCGCCCGTCTGCTCTACCTGTCCTCGGGCGTCACTCGTCGCACGCGGCGAGACGGCGGGCTCCTGCTCTTCCGTGCCGCGGGCTCGGCGGGGGCCCGGTTCCCGCTCGAGCTCTACGTCGCGGTGCCGCGCGGTGGCGAGGCCGCCGCCGACGTGCCTGCCGGACTCCACTGGTACGACCCCGAGGCGCACGCGCTCGTCACGGTGGGGCCGCCGCCGACGGGTGAGGCCGCGACCGTGGTCGTCACCGGCATCCCATGGCGCACCGGTTGGCGCTACCGTGAGCGCGGGTTCCGGCACGTGTACTGGGACGCCGGGACGATGCTTGCCCAGCTGCTCGCGCTCGCCGACTCCGCGGGCGTCCCGGCCCGCCTCTTCACGACGTTCGCCGACGCCGAGGTGGCCGCCCTCGTCGGAGCCGACCGTGTGCACGAGCTGCCCGTGGCCCTCGTGGCGCTCGGCCCCGGTGCCCCTGCCGTGCACCCGACCGGTGACCCGATGCCGGGTCGGCACGACGCCGACGGCCTCGAGTTCCCCCTCGTGACGGCCGCGCAGCGAGCGGGGGAGCGGGCCGCTCTCGGGGCCGAGCTCGGCAGGGGTGCCCCCGTCCACCTGACCACGCGCGCGCAGGCCGGCCCGAGCACCGATGCCGTCGTGGCGAGCAAGGGCTCGATCCGCCGGCTGCGCGCCGACCGCTCGCTGCCGCGGGACGTGCTCGTCGACGCCATGGCGGTGGCGCTCCGGGGTGTCGACCTGCCGCACTGGCTCGGGGTCAGCGCCGTCGACGGCGTGCCCTCGGGCATCGCACGGTGGCCGGACGTCGACCACCCCGTCCGGGCCCTGGACGAGGAGACCGTCCGGGCCGAGCTCTACGGGGCGGCCCTCGAGCAGGGGCTGGCCCACGACGCGTCGTTCGTCGCCATGAGCGGCGTCGACCTCGCGGACCTCGACGACCACGGCTACCGCGACGCCCAGCTGCTCGCAGGTCTCGCGGAGGGCAGGCTGCACCTCATGGCCTACGCCCTGGGCGCGGCCGCGTCGGGCATGACGTTCCGCGACTCCGACCTCGCGGCGCTGCTCGGTGCGGACGTCGCGGGGCTGCTCTGGACGTGCGTCGGCGTGCCCGAGTACCGCACCCGTGCCAGCGGACTGCCCGGCTCGCCGGCCGACGTCACCATCGTCTGGCCGCGCTGATCCACCGGCGGAGCCCGCCGTCGGCCTAGGCTCGCTCCCGTGGCCGTCGCCGACTGGTACCTCAGCGCCGAGGAGCGCGGCAACCCCTCGACCCTGCTCGACAGGCGCCGTCCCGGCGGGCTCGCCTGGAGCGAGGGCAACCTCGTCACACCTCTCATCCACGGGGCGGCGTACTTCGCGGTTCTTCGCGACCGGGTGTGCCGGATGCGAAGGGGTGACCTGCTGCTCTTCGTCGACTGGCGCGGCGACCCCGACGAGCGCCTGACGGGCGAGCCGGGGAGCGAGGTCGCCGGCGTCTTCGCCGACGCCGCCCGCAGGGGCGTCGACGTCCGCGGCCTCGTCTGGCGGTCCCACTGGGACCGGCTCGCCTTCTCCGCCGAGGAGAACCGTCACCTCGGCGAGGACATCAACGCGGCCGGTGGTGAGTGCTACCTCGACATGCGGGTCCGGCTCGGCGGCTCGCACCACCAGAAGTTCGTGGTGCTGCGGCACCCCGGCCGGCCCGAGTGGGACGTCGCGTTCCTCGGCGGCATCGACCTGTGCCACAGCCGGCGCGACGACGCGAGCCATGCCGGCGACCCGCAGCCCCAGACCATGGCGAAGGTCTACGGCCCCCGGCCCCCGTGGCACGACGTCCAGCTGGCGCTCACCGGTCCCGTCGTCGGTGACGTCGAGACCGTCTTCCGCGAGCGCTGGGAGGACCCCCAGGCGCTGAGCCGCTCGCCGATCCGCTGGGCCTTCGACGGACTGCGCGGTGACCGCCCGCGCCGCCGGCCGCTCCCACCGCAGGAACCGGACCCGGCGCCGACGGGGCCGCACCCGGTCCAGCTGCTGCGCACGTACGGCCACCGCCTGGGCGGCTACCCGTTCGCTCCACGCGGAGAGCGGAGCGTCGCGCGGGCCTATGCGAAGGCGTTCTCGCGGGCCCGGCACCTGATCTACCTCGAGGACCAGTACCTGTGGTCCGCGCAGGTGTGCGGCGTCCTCGTCGACGCCCTCAGGCGGGCGCCCGGTCTTCGTGTCGTCGTGGTCCTGCCGCACCAGCCGGACCAGGACGGCACCCTCGCCCACGCCCCGAACCTCGTGAGCCGGGCCAGGCTGCTCGAGACGCTGCACGCCGCCGCGCCGGGCCGCGTCGCCGCCTACGGGGTCGAGAACAGGCAGGGCACCCCGGTGTACGTCCACGCGAAGGTCTGCGTCGTCGACGACGAGTGGGTGGCGGTCGGTTCGGACAACCTCAACCGGCGGTCATGGACGCACGACTCCGAGCTGTCCGCCGCGGTCGTGCACCCGGAGCTGGCCCGGGGCCTGCGTCAGGAGCTCGCACGCGAGCACCTCGACACCGACGCCGACCTGGCCCTCGAGGACCACTTCGCCGCCTACGCCGACAGCGCCCGAGCCCTCGCGTCCTGGCACCGCGACCCTGCCTCGGCCCCGCGGCCGGCGGGCCGGCTGCGTCCGGTCGACAGCCCGGCGCAGGGGCGGCTGACCCGGTTGTGGGCCGACCCCCTGTACCGCCTCGTCTACGACCCCGACGGCCGACCGCTCGACCTCAGGCTCCGGCGCACCTTCTGAGGCGACGACGGCCGGGACGACCGCGTCGGCTGCCGGACGACCGGGGGACGACCGCGGGCGGCCTCGTCGTAGGCTGAGGCGCGTGCGCATCGCGAGGTACACGACCGGGGACGACCCGGCCTACGGCATCGTCCAGGGCGACCCCGGGCAGGAGGTCCTCACCCCGCTCGCCGGTGACCCGCTCTACGTCGGGCTCCAGCCGAGCGGCCATGACCCGGTCATGCTCGCGGACGTGCGGCTGCTCGCGCCGGTCATCCCGCGGTCGAAGATCGTGGCGATCGGCAAGAACTACGCCGACCACGCCGCGGAGATGGGCGGCGAGGCGCCCGCGGAGCCGATGATGTTCTTCAAGCCGAACACGTCGGTCGTCGGACCGTTCGACCCCGTCGTCCTGCCGAGCGGCAGCAGCGAGGTCTCCTACGAGGGCGAGCTGGCCGTCGTCATCAAGACGATCACCAAGGGCGTCAAGGCGGAGAACGCCGCCGACTGCATCTACGGATACACCATCGCCAACGACGTCACGGCCCGTGACTGGCAGCGCACCGACGGACAGTGGGCGCGCGCCAAGGGGTTCGACACCAGCTGTCCCCTCGGCCCGTGGGTCGAGACCGAGCTCGACCCGGCCGACTTGTCGATCGTCACGACGCTGGACGGCGACGTCAGGCAGGACGGCACGACGGCCGACATGGTCCACGGGATCGGCGCGATCATCGAGCACGCCTCGGCGGCGTTCACCCTGCTGCCCGGCGACGTCATCCTCACCGGCACGCCGGCGGGCGTCGGGCTGGTCGACGCCGGCCAGCAGGTGACCGTGCAGATCGAGGGCATCGGCTCGCTGACGAACACCTTCGTCCGGCGCTGACCGGGCGTCCACGGGGGAGCGGGGGCCGTCCGGGACGGCTCCGGCGGCGTCGGGGCCCCTGCGACGGGCCCACTAGGCTGACCCCACCATGAGCGACACGACCAGCACCCCCGACGCGTCCACCACCTCAGCCTCGTCGGCCACCCCCGCGACCTCCGTCCCCGCCGTGGAGGTGCGCCCCTCCACGGACCCGGCGCAGCAGCGCGTGTCGACCTCCGACGGCAGCGGACCGGTGCGCACCCGAGTCGCCCCGAGCCCGACCGGCGACCCGCACGTCGGCACGGCCTACATGTCGCTGTTCAACCTCGCGTTCACCCGCCAGCAGGGCGGCCAGTTCGTCCTGCGGGTCGAGGACACCGACCGCGTCCGGTTCCGCGAGGACTCCGAGGCCCAGCTGTACGACACCCTCGCCTGGCTCGGGCTGCACTGGGACGAGGGGCCCGACGTCGGCGGGCCGTTCGCGCCGTACCGCCAGAGCGAGCGCCTCGAGACCTACCGGCCCTACGTCGACAGGCTCGTCGAGGACGGGCACGCCTACTACTGCTGGTGCTCCAAGGAGCGGCTCGACCAGATGCGCGAGGTCCAGCAGAAGACCAAGCAGCCCACGGGCTACGACCGCCTCTGCGTGGGCAAGACGCGCGATGAGCGCGCCGAGCTGCCCGGCTTCACCGAGACCCCGGTGGTCCGCATGCTCATCCCCGACGACGTCCCGCTCGTCTTCGACGACGTCATCCGTGGCAAGGTGTCGGCACCCCGTCCCGACGACCAGGTCATCCTCAAGGCCGACGGCTTCCCGACCTACCACCTGGCCGTCGTCGTCGACGACCACGAGATGGGCATCACTCACGTCGTCCGCGGTGAGGAGTGGATCTCCTCGACGCCCAAGCACGTCCTGCTCTACCGGTGGCTCGGCCTCGAGCCGCCGGCCTTCGCGCACATGCCGCTGCTGCGCAACACGGACAAGTCGAAGATCTCCAAGCGCAAGAACCCCGCGGCGCGTCTCACGTGGTTCCGCGAGCAGGGCTACCTGCCCGAGGCGCTCGTGAACTTCCTTGCGCTGCTTGCCTACCCGCCGCAGCAGGACGCCGACGGCAACGACCTGGAGGTCTTCACCTTCGACGACTTCAGCCGGACCTTCGACTGGGCCAAGGTCAACCCCATCGGGCCCATCTTCGACCTCAAGAAGCTCGAGTGGCTCAACGGGGTCTACATCCGCCAGCTGGACACCGGTGACTTCGCCTCGCGGCTGCTGCCCTACCTCGTGGAGGCCGGCATCCTCGGCGAGACGCAGTCGCTCGGGGAGCTGGGCCGCCTCAAGGCCGTGGCCGCGCTGATCCAGCCGCGGATGGCGCTGCTCACCGAGGCGCCGGCCCTCGTCGCTCCCTTCTTCGTCGCGGACGACCAGCTCGAGGTCGCCGAGGACGCCCGGGCCCAGCTCAAGGACGACGCGCCCCAGGTGCTCGACGCCGCCCTGCGGGTGCTCGGTGACATCGACGACCACGGCCCCGGCGTCCTCGGGACCGGCAGCGCGTGGAGCGCCGCCGTGATCGAGGCCGCCCTGCGCGAGGCGATCGTGGACGGTCTCGGCATCAAGCCGCGGTTCGCCTTCGGCCCGCTGCGCACCGCGGTGTCGGGCCAGCGCATCTCGCCCCCGTTGTTCGAGTCGATGGAGATCCTCGGCAAGACCTCGACCCTGGGCCGCCTCCGGGCGCTGCGCGACGCGCTCTGAGGGCCCGGTGCTCGAGCGCATCTGGCCGCTGCACGGCATCCGTCTCGGCACGGCCGACCTCGACCTGCGGGTCATGACCGAGGCCGACCTGCCCGAGGTCTGCGCCGTCCTGCCGCCGGACCTCGAGCTCAACCCGCACGCGACCACGTACGCCGGCCTCGACCTGCCCGCCAACCGCCGGGCCGTCGTCGCCCAGGGGTACTGGCGTGCCTTCGGCATGTGGTCGCCGGACGACTGGGCGCTGCCCTTCGTCGTCCGCCGCGGGGACCGCATCATCGGCGGGCAGTGGCTGGAGGGGCCCGACTACCGGGCCGACCGCACCGTCGACTCCTCGTCGTGGCTCGTGCGCGAGGCCCGCGGCTGCGGCTTCGGGCGGCAGATGCGGGGCGCGGTCCTCGAGCTGGCCTTCACCTTCCTCGGCGCCCGGGCCGCGATCTCGTCGGCGGTCGTCGACAACGCGGCCTCGCTCGGCGTCTCCTACAGCCTCGGCTACCGCGACACCCACACCTCGGTGCTCGAGCACTCGGGGGAGCGGCTCCAGCACGTGCGCCTCGAGCGGGACACGTGGCGTCGCGGCGGTCACGGTGGCGAGGTGACCGTCGAGGGCATCGAGGCGGCCCTGCCGCTCTTCGGCCCGGTCTCGGGACCGGAGGAGGCGTGAGCGGCTCCGACGCGAGCGCACCCCGCGACGACGACGGCGTCATCGAGCCAGTCGCCGCCGTCCTCGAGGGCGCCCGGGCACTCGTGCTCGACGTCGACGACACCATCGTCGACACCCGCGGGGCGATGGTCGTCGCCGGCACCCACGCCGCCCGGGCGCTCTGGCCGGGGCGCGACGGGGACCACGTCGCCATGGCCGAGCGGTACTACGCGGACCCGGAGCGCTGGTTCCCGCGGTACGCCTCCGGGGCGATCGCCTTCGAGGACATGCGCTCTGGTCGGCTCGCGGAGGTGGCACGCGCCTTCCGGGCCGACCTGGCCGACGACGCGCACGGTGTCTTCGAGGACGCGTACGCCCCGGCCTTCCGCGACGCCCAGCGGCTCTTTCCCGACGTGCCCGAGCTGCTGGCCGCCGCCGAGCAGATCGGGCTCCCCGTGGCCCTGCTGACCAACTCTGCGTCGGCGCCCACGCGGGTCAAGCTCGAGGCCCTTCGGCTCGCGGCGCGGTTCGACGTCGTCGTCACCACCGACACGCTGGGGTTCGGCAAGCCCGACCCGCGCGTGTACCGGGAGGCGTGCCGTCTCGTCGGTGTCGAGCCGGAGGCCGCCGTGTGCATCGGTGACAGCCTCGCCTGGGACGTCATCGGCGCCCGCCGGGCGGGGCTGCGTGCGATGTGGCTCGACCGGGCCGCGGCCGGCACGTCCGAGGACGTCGTGTCGGTGCAGGGGCTCGACGTCGTCGCCCGGGCCCTGCGTGCGACCCGATTTGGGGGTTCGGTGGTCGACCGGTAACATTTCCACTCGGTTCACCACCGCAGAAGGCCGCAAGGCGCGCTCGGGAGTGAAACCCCTTGGGGTATGGTGTAATTGGCAACACTACGGATTCTGGTTCCGTCATTCTAGGTTCGAGTCCTGGTACCCCAGCTCCGGTTCTCTCCCGAGAGAGCCGATTCGGAGAAATCCTCGCCAACCGGTAAGGTTCTCTCCTGTGCCGAGCGATCGGCACCGCTCACGGCCCCGTTGTGTAGCGGCCTAGCACGCCGCCCTCTCAAGGCGGTAGCGCGGGTTCGAATCCCGTCGGGGCTACGTGATGCTCGAAGGAGCGACGGAGACCTCGGTCCACCAGGACCGGGGTCTCCTGCGTCCCGGCCCCGGGTCGGCCGCGCGGGTCAGTCGCGGCGGGCCCGGATGCCCGCCAGCGCCAGCTGCCGCATCGAGGTCCCGGGCAGGTACGCCGAGGTCAGGGCCAGCCCGATGCGCGGCAGGGCGGCCTCGTCCCGGAAGACGAGATGGAGGGCCTGGCCCCGCGGCGAGAACTTCCGCTTGAAGCTCTCCAGGGAGCGGAACCCGTAGAGCGGCTCGAGGGCCTCGCCGAGCGCGCCGAGGAGCCGGTCGAGGGGTTCGGCCGCTGCGCCGGGACCTGCCGCGCCGGGACCTGCCGCGTCGGTGCCTGCAGCGCCGGTGTGCGCGAGCGGCGCCCCGGACAGCGACACCACCTCGAGGCCGGCCGCCTTGAACGACAGGCAGGCGCTGGCGACGAGGAACTCGGTCACGGGCCTGAACCCGTCCGGCAGGCGTCGCATGACATCGAGCGTCCGGCCGCGGACGACCCCTCCACCGGCGTGCACGGGCAGCCACGACGTGACCCCGTGCACCGTGCCCTCGGCATCGACCGCGAGCCCGACGAGGGCGTGCGGGTCCATCGCCTCGTCGATGCCGCCGAGCGTGAAACCCATCTCGGGCAGGCCCTTGTCGCCGACCCACAGCTCGGAGATCGCGCGCACCTGCGCGAGGACTCCGCGCGGCATGTCCGCGAGGCGCCCCTCCCGG
Organism: Monashia sp. HAY1-5C; assembly: GCF_056755255.1. Lineage (NCBI taxonomy): Bacteria > Bacillati > Actinomycetota > Actinomycetes > Micrococcales > Intrasporangiaceae > Intrasporangium > Monashia sp. HAY1-5C. The sequence continues at coordinate 9,728 of NZ_JBPGXG010000094.1, forward strand.
TAGGTGATCCCCTCGCGCGCGGCGCGGTTGAGCGCGGTGCGCACGTCCTGCCAGCGCCGACCCGTGAACTGCAGGGCCGGCAGGTCGATGACGGCCTCCTCCGCGACGGTGAGGTGCCGGTAGCCGTGCGCCGCGCCCCAGGCCCGCACCTCGTCGGTGACCGAGAAGAAGCAGGCCTGTCGGCCGTGGGACTCCTGCTCGTCGACGAACGCGGCGAGGACCCGGGCGCGCGTCCCCGCATCGGCCGCGACGGGGTCACCGAGCGCCACGGCCACGCCGCGGTGCAGCTGGTGAGCCTGGTAGCCGATCACCCCCGGGTGCGCGGGGTCGGGTCGCGGCGCGGGCAGGAGGAACCAGGCGTTGTCCGGCCACGTGCCCATCCACGACATCGTCGTGCCGCCGTGGCGCTCGAGCAGCGCGATGGCGGTCTCGCGCCCGTCGCGGGCGCCCGTCCGGTCGGTGAGCCGGCCCCGTCGGCCGGGGGCCCGGAAGGCCGAGCGTCCGGCGAGGAGGACCCACAGCTGCAGCGACCACAGGAGCACATCGACGACCACCTGGGGCACGGCCGACACCACCTCGTCACCCGGCCCGAGCCGGTCCGGTGCGAGCACCTCGACGACGAGCACGGCCAGGCCCGCGAGCAGCCCGAGTCCCGCCAGCAACGCCGCGAGGTGCCACACCTGTCGCGACCCCTGCCGCAGGCCGTCGGCCAGCAGGAGCGAGACCCCGGCACCGACGAGCACGCTGAGGACGTCGGCGTCGGTGGTGCTCGCCCCGAGCGGCCCGTCGGAGGGCACGAGGTAGAGCAGGACCCGGACCGCGGCGGCCACGACGAAGAGCGTCCAGGCCAGGACGCGCCACTCGTGTCGGGTGAGACGCACGTGGGGGCCCGCTGGGCGCCGACCGACGAGGCCGGGTCCGAGCAGCAGCCCCGTGCCGACCGCGAGCAGGTGCTCGAGATCCCACAGCAGCCCGATGTAGAGGAAGGACAGGACGGCGTAGAGGCACAGCAGGGCCCGCAGCCGACCGCGCCACGGTGGTCGCAGCGTCACCGACGCGGCGGCCACCGCGCCGAGCGCGCCCGCGCTGAACCCGGCGTCGAGCACGCCGCCGGTCGTCCGGGCCCACGTCCAGGTCGTGTGCGTCAGCGGCCAGAGGACGACCGACGCGCCGACGACGCCCGCCAGGTGACCGGCCACCGCCGACACCGCCACGGACCGCGTCCCGAGCCTCAGCTCGGACCATCCGAGGAGCAGCAGGGCGCCGCCGGCGACGGGGAGGTACTGCGCAGGGACCAGGGCGAAGAACGCACCGGTCACGGGCGTCCACCACCGGCCCGCCTCGAGCGCCGGAAGACCGTACGCGACGCCCTCGAGCAGCGGCCGGTCCCGCAGCGGCGACCACAGCGTCCCCGTGGCGAGGCCGAGCACGAGCATCAGGGCGACGACCGAGAGCGTGAAGGGGGCGCGGCGGGCCGGCGCGAGCAGGCGCACGCGTCCGCGGTCCTCGGTGTCCCCGGTGTCCCCGGCGTCCCCGGCGACGCTCTGTGGCTCGGGCACGCGTCCTCCCCGTGTGCGGCCGGTCCGGCTCCCGCCGGGCCCTCAGCCCGGACCCTAGCCCCGGCCGCGGTGCCGGAGGGCAGGATCGCCGAGGTCAGGCGAGCTCGCGCAGCTCGGGAAGGACGTCGGCGGCGAACTGCTCGAGGAACCGGGCCTGGTCGTGACCGGGTGCGTGGAACACGACGTGGTCGAACCCCCAGTCGACGTACTGGCGTACCGCGTCGACGGCCTCGTGCGGGTCGCTCGTGACGATCCACCGCCTGGCGACCTGCTCGTCGCTCAGCTCGTCCGCGAGGCGCTCCATCTCCACCGGGTCGTCGACGCCGTGCTTCTGCTCGGCCGTCAGCGACAGCGGCGCCCAGAACCGGACGTTGTGGAGCGCCCGGTCGGGGTCGCGGTCGTAGGAGAGCTTGATCTCGATCATCCGGTCGATGTCCTGGCGGGTGCGGCCGGACTTCTCCAGGCCCTCGTCGACGGCCGGCATCAGCTGGTCCTCGTAGAGCTCGCGGCCCTTGCCCGACGTGCAGATGAAGCCGTCGCCGGAGCGCCCGGCGTACCGGGCCACGAGCGGACCACCCGCCGCGACGTAGACCGGGATGGGCTCCTCCGGCCGGTCGTAGACGGTGGCTGCACGGGTCCGGTAGTAGTCACCCTCGAAGTCGACCCGCTCCTCGGTCCAGAGGCGTCGCATGAGCCGCACCGACTCGCGCAGCCGGGCGAAGCGCTCCTTGAACTCCGGCCACGGCGACCCGGCCGCCCCGACGGCCACCTCGTTGAGGGCCTCGCCGGTGCCGATGCCCAGGACGATGCGTCCCGGGTTGAGAGCGCCCAGCGTGCCGAAGGCCTGCGCGACGACGGCGGGGTTGTAGCGGAACGTCGGGGTCATCACCGACGTGCCGAGCGTGATGCGCTCGGTGCGCTCGCCGGCGGCCGCGAGCCACGACATCGCGAACGGGGCATGGCCCTCGTGGTGGCGCCACGGCTGGAAGTGGTCGGAGATGAACGCCGAGTCGAGCCCGAGCTGCTCGGCCAGGACGGCGAGCGTGACGAGGTCACGAGGCCCGAACTGCTCCGCGGACGCCTTCCAACCAACCTTGAGCACGGTGCCTCCTGCGACTCGGAACGGGTCGTGCCAGCCTACGTCGGCAGCCGCTCGCGCCCGTCGGGGCGGGTCAGGAGCGGGTCACCAGTGGATGACGACCCGGTCGCCGATCCGTGACTCGTCGTAGAGCCGGATGATGCCGTTCCAGTCGCGGACGTTGACGCAGCCGTGTGAGGCGCCGGCGTAGCCGAGGCGCGCGAAGTTCGACGAGTAGTGCACCGCCTGCCCTCCGGAGAAGAACATCGAGTAGGGCATCGGCGTGTGGTAGAGGTTCGAGATGACGTCCTTCTTCTTCTTGTAGACGGTGAAGACGCCCTCGCGGGTGGGCAGCTCGTCGCTGCCGAAGCGGACGTCGAAGCCGTACTGGGGCACCCCGTCGACGACCCAGGTCAGGTGCCGGGTCGTCTTGCTGATGCACATGACGCGTCCGGTCATGCAGCGCGGGTCGAGGTCGGCGGCGCCGGCGTCGGGCTTCGGCTTCGGCTTCGGCTTGACGTTGGCCAGCTCGTCGGCGGTCGGCCGGCGCGTCATCGCCACGAGCCGGTCCCACGTCGTCTCGTCGAGGCTGCCCGTCGCGGCGAACCCGCGCTTGGCCTGGAAGCCACGCACCGCGGCCTCGGTGCGGCTGCCGTAGCCGTCGGTCACGTCGCCGGAGAACCAGCCGATCTGGCGCAGCCGGGCCTGGAGGGCACGCACCCTCGTGCCGGAGTCGCCGCGCCGCAGCAGGACGACCGGGGCCGGGACCGGCGTCGCGGTCGGCGTCGCGGCCGGGGGAGTGGTCGGGCGAGTGGTCGGGGCTGCGGTCGCAGTCCCGGCCGGCGTCGGGGTGGCCGGAGTCGTGGGCCCGGACGTCGCCCCGCCCGTGCTGTCGGACGCCGTTCGGGTCACGGAGACGCGCGTCGCGGCCGTGGACGCACCGTCGTCCGGCGTGCAGGCGGCCAGCGCAGCGACGGCGACGCAGACCGCCCCGGCGAGCACCCCACGGGTGCGGAACCCGCCTCGAGCGGGCCCGCGGCGACGCGTCGGGCGAACGGACGTGGTGGGAGCCGGCATGGTTACCCCTGACCAGGACGTTGGGTGGTTGCACCGAGAGTGACGTGCCACGGCCCCGCGCGGTTGTCCGAGTCGACGGCTCGCCGCGGATCGTGACCGATCCGTTGCGAAAGGTCCGGTCCCGGACGTCTCAGGCGTTCTGCTGCTGCTGTTGCTGCTGCTGCATCGCGTGGTGGCGGCGCAGCACCTCGGTCAGCTTGTTCGCGCCGGCGACGACGGTCGCGGCGTGCAGCCGGCCCGGCTGGCGGGACAGGCGCTCGATGGGTCCGGAGATCGACACCGCGGCGACGACACGGCCCGAGGGCCCGCGCACCGGGGCGGACACCGACGCGACCCCGGCCTCGCGCTCGGCGACGCTCTGCGCCCAGCCGCGGCGGCGCACCGCCGACAGCGTCGTGGCGGTGAACGCGGCGCCCTGCAGGCCACGGTGCAGCCGGTCCGGCTCCTCCCAGGCGAGGAGCACCTGGGCGGCCGATCCGGCGAGCATCGACAGGGTGGCGCCGACGGGGATCGAGTCGCGCAGGCCGACCGGCCGCTCGGCGGCCGCGACGCAGATGCGCTGGTCGCCCTGCCGGCGGAACAGCTGGGCGCTCTCGTTCGTGTGGTCGCGCAGGGCTCCGAGGACGGGGCCGGCCGCAGCGAGGAGCCGGTCCTCGCCCGCCGCGGAGGCGAGCTCGCCGAGCCGCGGGCCGAGGACGAAGCGGCCCTGCATGTCGCGCGAGACGAGCCGGTGGTGCTCGAGGGCGACGGCCAGGCGGTGCGCCGTCGGGCGCGCCAGGCCGGTGGCGCCGACGAGCTGAGCGAGCGTGGCCGGACCGGCCTCGAGGGCGCCCAGCACCGTGGCTGCCTTGTCGAGGACGCCGACCCCAGAAGTGTTGTCCATGAACTGATATTGACGTCTCAGGCACTGAGACGTCAATCCACAACGCCCACAAAAGAGCGACGCTTTTGCAACAGCGACGTCGCGAGCCGGTCCTCGGTGGCGCGCGCGCTGGAGCAAGAGACGTCGCGCGGAGGGATGAGATGGCAGGGACACTGGCCGAGAAGGTCTGGGACGCACACGTCGTCAGGCGCGCCGAGGGCGAGCCCGACCTCCTCTACATCGATCTGCACCTGCTCCACGAGGTCACCAGCCCCCAGGCCTTCGACGGTCTCCGGCTCGCCGGCCGTCCCGTCCGGCGCCCCGACCTCACCCTGGCGACCGAGGACCACAACGTCCCGACGACGCCGGGCCCCATCACCGACCCCGTCTCCAAGGTCCAGGTCGAGACGCTGCGCCGCAACTGCGAGGAGTTCGGCGTCCGGCTCTACCCGATGGGTGACGCCGACCAGGGCATCGTCCACGTCGTCGGCCCGCAGCTGGGCCTGACGCAGCCGGGCATGACCGTCGTCTGCGGTGACAGCCACACCTCGACGCACGGCGCGTTCGGCGCGCTCGCCTTCGGCATCGGCACCTCCGAGGTCGAGCACGTCCTCGCCACCCAGACGCTGCCGCTCAAGCCGTTCCGCACCCTGGCCGTCAACGTCGACGGCACGCTGCCCGACGGGGTCACGGCCAAGGACATCGTCCTGGCCGTGATCGCCAAGATCGGCACCGGCGGTGGCCAGGGCTACGTCATCGAGTACCGCGGCGAGGCCATCGAGGCGCTGTCGATGGAGGCCCGGATGACGGTGTGCAACATGTCGATCGAGGCCGGTGCCCGCGCCGGCATGATCGCCCCGGACCAGACGACGTTCGACTACCTCCGGGGCCGCCCGCACGCCCCCAAGGGTGCGGACTGGGACGCCGCGGTCGCCGAGTGGACAGCGCTGCGCACCGACGCCGACGCCGTCTTCGACGCCGAGGTCGACATCGACGCCGCGACGCTGACGCCGTTCGTCACGTGGGGCACCAACCCCGGCCAGGGCCTGCCGCTCGGCGAGTCCGTGCCCGACCCCGAGTCCTTCGCCGACGAGAGCGACCGCCTGGCCGCCTCGAACGCGCTCGCGTACATGGGGCTCGAGCCCGGGACGCCGCTGCGCGACATCCGCGTCGACACCGTCTTCGTCGGCTCGTGCACCAACGGCCGCATCGAGGACCTGCGCGCTGCCGCCGACGTCATCAAGGGTCATCGCGTGGCCGACGGCGTCCGGATGCTCGTCGTGCCCGGCTCGGCCAAGGTGCGGCTGCAGGCCGAGGCCGAGGGGCTCGACGCCGTCTTCACCGATGCCGGCGCCGAGTGGCGCCTGCCCGGCTGCTCCATGTGCCTCGGCATGAACCCCGACACCCTCTCGCCGGGGGAGCGCAGCGCGTCGACGTCCAACCGCAACTTCGAGGGACGCCAGGGCAAGGGCGGTCGTACCCACCTCGTCAGCCCGCTCGTCGCGGCGGCCACCGCCGTGCGCGGGACGCTGTCGAGCCCGTCCGACCTCGGCTCGGTCCGCGAGCCGGTGGCCGCGTCCGCCGTCGCGTCCAGCACCACCGGGGAGGCCTGAGCCATGGAGAAGTTCGAGACCCACACCGGCGTCGGCGTTCCGCTGCGGCGCAGCAACGTCGACACCGACCAGATCATCCCGGCCGAGTACCTCAAGCGCGTCACGCGCACCGGGTTCGAGGACGGCCTCTTCGCCGCGTGGCGCAAGGACGAGTCCTTCGTCCTCAACAACCCGGTGTACGCGGGTGGTTCGGTGCTCGTGGCCGGGCCCGACTTCGGCACCGGGTCGAGCCGTGAGCACGCCGTCTGGGCCCTCATGGACTACGGCTTCCGCGTCGTGGTCAGCTCCCGGTTCGCCGACATCTTCCGCGGGAACAGCGGCAAGCAGGGACTCGTCACGGCCGTCGTCGCCCAGGACGACGTCGAGCTGATCTGGAAGCACCTGGAGAACAACCCGGGTTCCGAGGTCGAGGTCGACCTCGTGGCCCGGACCGTCCGGGCCGGCGAGATCGTGGCCGCCTTCGACATCGACGACTACACCCGCTGGCGGCTGCTCGAGGGGCTCGACGACATCGGCCTGACGCTCCGACACGAGGACGAGGTGTCCGAATTCGAGAAGCGCCGGCCGAGCCACAAGCCGGTCACCACCCCGGCCTGAGACCCCGGCCAGAGGCAGGTCACCGGACCTGCTGACGGTGACGGATCCCGCTGTGACACAGCGGGATCCGTCTCTCTTTCTCCCTCCAGGCATGGGCCGGCCGCCGGGCTTCGGGCGCGCGGGGTGGCGAATCCTGAGGCGTCAAAGTCGTTGCGACACAACGAAAAGCCCGGGTGGGGTGATGGACGAACCCGCTCGACAGGCCTAACGTCGTCTCGTAGCCGGACTGGTTCCGGATGCCCACGTCGGGTCGCCTGACACCGACAGTCCTCTGGAGGGGAAGACGTGAACAAGGCAGAACTGGTCGACGCGCTGGAGAAGAAGCTCGGCAGCAAGAAGCAGGCCTCCGACGCCCTCGAGGCCTTCCTCGACGTCGTCATCCGCGAGGTGGCCAAGGGCAACAAGGTCGGGATCACCGGCTTCGGCACCTTCGAGCGAGCCGACCGCGCGGCCCGCACGGGGCGCAACCCCAAGACCGGTGAGACGGTGCGCATCAAGAAGACTCGCGTCCCCAAGTTCCGGTCGGGCACGAACTTCAAGGAGATCGTCTCGGGCGCCAAGAAGGTCTCGCGCACCGAGTCCGCGGCGGCGCGCGCCACGGCGGGCAGCTCGGTGTCGGCGCCGGCGACCAAGAGCGCGGCGAAGAAGACGGCGTCCACGGCCAAGAAGGCCACGGCCAGCAAGGCCGCTCCGGCCAGGTCCGCGGCGAAGAAGACGGCGACCAAGGCCGCCGGCACGGCCGCGTCGGCAGCGAAGAAGACGGCGTCCACGGCGAAGAAGAGCACCGCCAGCAAGGCCGCTCCGGCCAAGTCCGCGGCGAAGAAGACCACGACCAAGGCCGCCGGCACGGCCGCGTCGGCAGCGAAGAAGACGGCGTCCACGGCCAGGAAGAGCACCGCCAGCAAGGCTGCTCCGGCCAAGTCCGCGACGAAGAAGACGACGACCAAGGCGGCCACCCCGGCCAGGTCCGCCGCGAAGAAGGCGACGTCCACGGCCAAGAAGACGACGGCGAAGGCGACGGCGCGCAAGAGCGCTCGCTGAGGCGTGGTCCGGGCCGGCCGGCTGGTTCCGGGTCGCGTGCGGACCGTGACGGACGACGAGGGCCCGGCTGCACGGCCGGGCCCTCGTGCGTGCCACGACCAAGCGGGCGCGGTGCGGGGCGTCAGCGGATGCGCTGGCCCGGGCCGATGCCGACGATGCGCAGGGCGACGACGACGTCGTCGACGACGTCGACCGTGAGGCGCTGGCCGACCCGCAGCAGGCGCAGGCCGCTCGACTCCAGGGCGGGCGCGCCGAAGACCAGCTCGCGGCCGTCGTCGCGCAGCACGCTGCCCGTGCGTGTCTCGGGGTCGTAGCGGTGCACCGTGGCCTGCATGGTCCTGATCCAAGCAGATCCGCGGTGCTCGAGCACCGCCCGTGTCGCGGGCCCCGGCCCCAGCCGGCGGGCGGCGGCCAGTCCCGACGCGTCGTCGACGTCGGTGCGCAGGCGCGGGAGGTCGAGATCGAGCCGCACGGCGCCGTCGGCCTCGTGCCGCGCGGCGCTGCCGACGCCGAACCGCGGTGTGAAGCGGCGGCCCGTGCGCAGCACCGTGCCCGTGCCGTCGACGTCGGGCACGAACGCGTCGTCGTGGTGGGCGGCCACCTCGAGGGCGGCCCGCAGCGAGGCGGCGTCGAGCGCCGGCAGGTCACCGAGGAGCACACCGACCCGGGCCGCCCCGTCGGCGGCGACGTCGTCCTCCTGCCCGTCGCGCGGGTCGTTCGCGGCCCGGATGCCCACGGCCACGGCGTCGTTGAGCCCGCCGCCCGGGTCCTCGACGACGACGACGCCGCGGAGGGCCCACGTCGCGCGGAGGGCCGGGTCGGTGGTGCTCGTCACCACCTGTCTCTTATACACATCTGACGCTGCCGACGACGGA
>NZ_JBPGXG010000095.1:0-18403 GCF_056755255.1 Monashia sp. HAY1-5C
GCCCTCGAGGCGGGCGCGGGTGGCCTGGATGTCCTGCTCGATCCGTGCGGTGTCGCTCATGCCTGGGTCCTTTCCCGTTTCGGCCCGACTCTAGTCGGCGAGGCCGAGGTCACGACGCAGCTTGGCGACGTGCCCGGTGGCCTTGACGTTGTAGAGGGCGTGGCTCAGCGTGCCGTCGGCGTCGACGACGAAGGTCGAGCGGATGACGCCCTCGACCGTCTTGCCGTAGAGCTTCTTCTCCCCGTAGGCGCCGTAGGCACAGTGGACGGACAGGTCGGGGTCGGACAGCAGCGGGATCGTCAGGTGGTCGCGCTCACGGAACGCGGCGAGCTTGGCGGGTGCGTCCTTGGAGATGCCGACGACCTCGTAGCCGTCCGCGCGCAGCGACTCGATGGACTCGCTGAAGTCGCAGGCCTGCTTGGTGCAGCCGGGCGTCATCGCGGCCGGGTAGAAGTACACGATGACCTTGCGGCCGGCGAAGTCGTCGAGGCCGACCGTGGCCCCGGTGTCGTCGGGGAGGCTGAACGCAGGGGCCTTGGCGCCGGGCTCGAGGCGGTCGGTCATGGTGTCTCCTTCGTCGGGGCGCGTCGGGGTGCCGGGCAACGGTGCGGACGGCGGGACTTGAACCCGCACGCCGAAGCACAGGAACCTAAATCCTGCGTGTCTGCCAGTTCCACCACGTCCGCTCGTGATCTGCGGCCCAGCCTAGTTGCCTAGGCTGCGGGCATGCGCGAGCAGGTCGTCAGGCGGGTCGGTACCGGAACGGCGTGGGAGACCTCGGTCGGCTACTCCCGGGCGGTGCGCGTCGGTGACCTCGTCCACGTCGCCGGCACGACGGCGGTCCGCGACGGTGCGGTCGTCGGGGTCGGTGACGCCTACGAGCAGACGCGGGTCGCGTTGCAGATCGTCGGCGAGGCGCTCGCGGAGTGCGGCGCCGGTTTCGCCGATGTGGTGCGAACTCGCTTGTACGTCACGGACATCGGCCGTTGGGAGGAGGTCGGGCGCGCGCACGGCGAGGTGTTCGCCGAGGTCCGGCCGGCCGCGTCGATGGTCCAGGTGGCGGCACTCATCGACCCCGACCTGCTCGTCGAGGTCGAGGTGGACGCCGTCGTGACCGGCGAGGAGAGCCGTCCGGAGGGCCGTCCGGAGCGCACGGAGCGGGCGGAGGCGCCGAGCGTCACTCGACCCGGACGTTGACGACGTGAATGCCGGTCGCTCCGTCGGGCGCCGGCGGCGCCTCGTACGGCGACTGGACCTCTCCCCTCGCGTCGTAGGCCCGCACCCGCAGGTCGTGGCTGCCCGGCGTGGCGTTCCACTCGTACACCCACTGCCGCCACGTGTCGATGCTCGCGTCGGCGGCGAGACGGGCCTCGGCCCACGGCTGGTCGTCCACCTGGACCTCTACCTTGGAGATGCCGGTGTGCTGGTGCCAGGCGACACCCGCCACGGCGACGGTACCCGCCTTGACGACGGCGCCGGCCTTCGGCACGTCGATGCGTGAGGCCGTCTTGATCGGTCCCATGGCCGACCACCCGCGCGGCGTCCAGTAGGCGACGTCCTGGGCGTAGGTGGTCACCTTGAGCTCGGTGACCCACTTCGTCGCCGACACGTAGCCGTAGAGTCCGGGCACGACGACGCGCACCGGGAAGCCGTGCTCGAACGGCAGCGGCTCACCGTTCATGCGCACCGCGAGAAGCGCGTTGCGGTCGTCGGTGAGCGCACCGAGCGGGGTGGAGACGGTGAAGCCGTCGACACTCGTCTGCAGCACCATGTCGGCGCCCGCCTTCGGCCCGGCCATCCTCAGCAGCTCCCGGACGGGCCAGCCGGTCCAGACGGCATTCCCGATGAGGTCCCCGCCCACCTCGTTCGAGACACACGTCAAGGTGATCAGCGCCTCCTGCATCTGCTTGCCCTGCAATGTCTTCCAGTCGATCTCCACCTCCCGGTCGACCATGCCGGTGACCCTGAGCCTCCAGGTCTCGGCGTCGACGCGCGGCACGACGATGGCGGTGTCGATGCGGTAGAAGTCCTCGTTCGGCACGATGTACGGGGTCAGACCGGGCACCCTGAGGTCCGCGCCCGCGGGCACCGTCACCTTCGCGGCGCGGGCGGGCTCCGCCGCGACCGCCTGACGGGATGCGGTCGCGGCCGACGAGCTGCCGCCGAGGACGCCACCGACCCAGGCCGCGGCAGCGCCGACGACGCCGCCGAGCACCCAGCGGCGCGCGGGGCCCACCGCTGGCGACGGCGTCCCCGCCAGGGCGGCCGACCGGCGCAGGAACCACAGCCCGACGAGCGTGCCGACCAGCGTCGGCAGTGCGTCGAGCGGGGCGGCACCGGGGCGCGTCAGGACAGCCGCCACACCCACGGCTCCGAGGACCGCGAAGGCCACGAGCGCCGGCATCGGCCGTCTCTGCACGAGGATGCCGAGCGCGGCCGACACGAGGGCGAGCACGACGACGACCCCGACGAGCAGGGCTCGCTTGTCGTTGGTCCCGAACGTGGACACCGCGAAGTCCTTGAGCCACGGCGGGGTCCGGTCGATGAACGCCCCGCTCACCGCGGCGACGGGGGCCGGCTGCCCGGACGACGCGCCGACGCCGGTCATCACCGCGGCGAGCAGCGTGCCCGTCCCGACGGTGAGCAGCCCGGCCACCACCCCGTCCGCGGCGCCCACCCACGCGGGTGTCCGCGTCGTCGGCGTTCCGGGGACGGTCGGGGCCGGGCTGGTCGTCGTCATGGCCTCAGGAGCTCCTTCAGGTGGGGCACGAGCGCCCGGAACGCGAGCGCGCGGTGCGACACGTCGTTCTTCTCGTCGGTGCCGTACTCCGCCAGTGTGCGTTCAGAACCGGCCGGCTGTCCGGAGGGCACGAAGATCGGGTCGTAGCCGAACCCGTTCGTGCCCCGGGCCTCGCGGGCCACGGTGCCCGGGAAGTGCCCGAGCTCGGCGGCCGACCGGCCGTCGGGGAGCACGAGCGCCGCGGCGCAGACGAAGGCAGCACCGCGGTGCTCGTCGCGGACGTCGCCGAGCTGGCGCAGCAGCAGCTCGAGGTTGGCGAGGTCTCCCCGGCCCCCGGACCAGCGGGCGCTGAAGATGCCCGGCGAGCCGCCGAGGACGTCGACGGCCAGGCCCGAGTCGTCGGCGAGCGCGGGCAGGCCGGTGGCGTTCGCCGCGGACGCCGCCTTGAGGACGGCGTTCTGCTCGAAGGTCACGCCGTCCTCGACGACGTCGGGCGCGTGCGGGAAGTCGTCGAGCCCGACGATGTCGAGCCCGAGCTCGGTGCAGACGTCGGCGAGGATCTCGCGCAGCTCCTCGACCTTGTGGTGGTTGCGGGTGGCGAGGACGACCATGGTCACCGGACCACCTCCTCGGCGAGCGCCGCGCGCTGCCGTTCGGTGAGGTCGGCACACCCCTTGGCCGCGAGCTCGAGCAGGCCGTCGAGGAGGGCGCGGTCGAAGGGCTCCCCCTCGGCGGTGCCCTGGACCTCGACGTAGCGCCCGTCGCCGGTCATGACGACGTTCATGTCGGTCTGGGCCGTCGAGTCCTCGGGGTAGTCGAGGTCGAGGACGGGCTGCCCGCCGACGACGCCGACCGAGATCGCGGCGACCGAGCCGGTCAGCGGCTGCGCGTTGCGGCCGATGAGGCCCTTGCCGCGGGCGTCCTCGATGGCGTCGGCGAGCGCGACGAAGGCGCCGGTGATGGCGGCGGTGCGGGTGCCGCCGTCGGCCTGGAGGACGTCGCAGTCGAGGACGATGGTGTTCTCGCCGAGGGCCTTGGTGTCGATGACGGCGCGCAGGCTGCGGCCGATGAGGCGGCTGATCTCGTGGGTGCGACCGCCGATGCGGCCCTTGACGCTCTCACGGTCCGAGCGGGTGTTCGTCGCCCGCGGAAGCATCGCGTACTCGGCCGTCACCCAGCCGGTCCCCTTGCCCTTGAGCCAGCGCGGCACGCCCTCGGTGAACGAGGCGGCGCACAGCACCCGGGTGCGGCCGAACTCGACGAGGACGCTGCCCTCGGCGTGGTCGAGCCAGTTGCGGGTGATCCGCACCTCGCGCGTCTGGTCGGGAGCACGGCCGTCATGTCGGTCAGTCATGCTCCCGAGGCTAACCATGCCCGGCCGGGACCCGGCGCGGGCATCCGGCGCCCGGACCCGCCGCGTCGACCGCTCGACCTCGGCGCAGCCTCAGACCCGGTACGTCGCGTCCGGCCGGGCCAGCTCGACCTCCCCGGGCCAGACCTGCGCCGCCTGGGCGCGGCACACCTCGGGGTCGTTCCAGGCGGGGATGTGCGTCAGCATGAGCCGACCCACGCCGCCGGCCGCGACGGCCGCCTCGGCGGCGCGGCGTCCGGACAGGTGGATGCCCGGCGTGGTGTCGCGGCCGTCGACGAACGCCGAGTCGGCGAGCACGAGGTCGGCGCCGGCCATGAGGTCGGACAGCTGCGGGCACGCGTCGGTGTCGCCCGTGTAGACGAGGGTGCGCCCACCCGCCTCGACGCGGAAGCCGTACGCCTCGACGGGGTGCTCGACGCGCACCGGCGTGACGGTGAAGGGCCCGACGGTGAAGGTGTGCCGGTCGCACAGGTCGTGGAAGTCGAAGGCGGACAGCAGTGCGTCGGACTCCCCGCTGCCGTAGGCGCGAGCCAGATGGGAACCGGTGCCGGCGGGCCCCCACGCGGGGAGCGGGCCGCGACCGGTGCCGCCGGGCACGTAGCGGGTCATGACGTAGAGGCCGCACATGTCGATGCAGTGGTCGACGTGCAGGTGGGACAGGAGCACGGCGTCGACCTGGTGCGGCACGACGTGGCGCTGGAGGGCGCCGAGCGCCCCGCTGCCAAGGTCGAGGACGATGCTCCACGTCCGCCCTTCGTGCGCGGCCCGCACGAGGTAGGACGACGCGGGCGAGTCGGGGCCGGCGAAGGACCCCGAGCACCCCACGATCGTCACGTCCACGGCCCGAGCCTAGGTGCCGGGACCGACGCGGTCCCGTTCGCGCGCGGCCGGTGTGTCGGACGCCACGCCGGCGGGCTCAGTGACCGGGACGGCGCGGCCGCCCGTGACCGTCCGCGTCGTCGTAGTCGTCGTCGGTGTCGTCCTCGATGTCGTCGTCTGTGTCGTCGTCGGAGTCGTCGTCGTCGGCGTCGACGTCGGTGTCGAGGACCTCGAGGCCGCGGCCCATGAGCGCCTGGGTCAGCGTCTCCTGCAGCCAGGTGAGGAAGTCGTACCAGGCCATCGCGTAGCCGAGCGGGTCGTCGTCGGCCATCGACTCGAGCGCATCGTAGAGCGCGTCGGCGTCCTGTTCCGTGCGCATGCCCATGCGCTCGCCGAGCAGCAGCCGGACGTCGGTGAGGGCGACGAGGAAGGCCGGTGCCTCGTCGCGCGCGAGCTCGACCCGGTCGTCCCGGGCGGCCTCGAGCCGGCGCACGGCGAGGTCGAGGTTGCCGCTCTTGCGCTGGCGCAGCCCCTCCTCGGTGAGCCGGCGGAACTCGGCCGCCACGGCGTCGTCACCGCGGTGCGCGGTGGGCAGGAGGCGCTCGAGGGCGGGGTCGCGCGCCTCGTCGTCGTCACCGCCCGCACCCGAGCCCCCGGGTGAGCCGGACCCGCCCGACGCGTCGTTCCCCAGCGACAGGCCCATCGAGGCGACGAGGTCGTCGAAGGCGTCGCCCGTCGGCTCGACCTCCGGCGAGAGCAGGACGCGGGTCTGCTCCATGAGCCCGCGAAGGATGGTCCGCTCGAGGTCGTCGAGGAGGGCGACGTACCGGTCGTCCTCGCGCAGGAAGGCGCGCGCCATCACTCGTCCTTCTCGAAGGTGGCCCAGAGGCCGTACCCCTGGAGTGCCTCGGCGTCGCGCTCCATGGTCTCGCGGGGACCGTTCGACACGACGGCGCGCCCCTTGACGTGGACGTCCATCATGAGCTTCTCGGCGCGCGCCCGGGGGTAGCCGAAGTAGGTCTCGAAGACCCACGTCACGTAGGTCATGAGGTTGACCGGGTCGTTCCACACGATCGTCACCCACGGCAGGTCGGGGGCGACGACCTCGTCGACGGAGGTGGTCTCCTCCTCGACCGGGGCGAGGGACAGGCTCGGCGTCACGGGACCACCCTAGGTCCACCGGAGGGCCCGCCGCGGGCAGGCCGCAGGTCCACGAACCGTCCCGGTGCGCGCCCGCGCCTAGGCTGAGGCTCGTGAGCCCGACGAGCCCCCGCGCCGCGAGCACGGCGCTGCTGACCGACCACTACGAGCTGACGATGCTCCAGGCGGCGCTCGCCTCGGGCAAGGCGCACCGGCGCTGCGTGTTCGAGGCCTTCGCGCGCCGGCTGCCGGACGGACGGCGATACGGCGTCGTCGGCGGCACCGGCCGCTTCCTCGAGGCCCTCGAGCGGTTCCGGTTCGACGAGGCCGAGCTGGGCTTCCTCGAGGGCACGGGTGTCGTGGACCGGCCGACGCTCGACTGGCTCGCCGGCTACCGGTTCTCCGGCGACGTCAGCGGCTATGCCGAGGGCGAGTGCTACTTTCCGGGGTCGCCGGTGCTCGTCGTAGAGTCGACGTTCGCCGAGGGCGTCCTCCTCGAGACTCTCGTCCTGTCGATCCTCAACCACGACACCGCGATCGCGTCGGCGGCCTCGCGCATGACGGCAGCCGCCGGCGACCGGCCGTGCATCGAGATGGGGTCGCGCCGCACCCACGAGGAGGCCGCCGTCGCGGCAGCGCGGGCGGCCTACGTCGCCGGCTTCGCGGCGACGAGCAACCTCGAGGCCGGGCGTCGCTTCGGGGTTCCGACGACGGGCACGGCCGCTCACGCGTTCACCCTGCTGTACGACTCGGAGACGGAGGCCTTCACGGCGCAGGTCGACTCGCTCGGCAAGGGGACGACGCTGCTCGTCGACACCTATGACGTGCGCGCTGCCGTCGACCTCGCGATGCAGATCGCCGGGCCCGAGCTCGGCGCCGTGCGCCTCGACTCGGGCGACCTGCTCATCCAGGCGCAGGAGGTGCGGGCCCAGCTCGACGCCGCCGGCAACCGGGACACGCGCATCATCGTCACGAGCGACCTCGACGAGTACGCCATCGCGGCGCTCGCCGCGGGACCGGTCAGCGGCTACGGGGTCGGCACGGCCCTCGTCACCGGCTCGGGGGCCCCGACCGCGTCGATGGTCTACAAGCTCGTCCAGCGCGAGGACGCCGCCGGCACGATGCGACCGGTCGCGAAGAAGAGCAAGGACAAGCTGTCGGTCGGCGGGCGCAAGTGGGCGATGCGGCGGCGCGACGACTCGGGTGTCGCGCAGGCGGAGGTCATCGGCATCGGCGAGCGGCCGGTCGACGACGGCGACGACCGGCCGCTGATGGTCGAGCTCGTCCGCGACGGCGTCGTCGTCGACCACCAGGACATCCACGAGGCCCGGGCCCGCCACGAGGCGTCGCGCGCCGAGCTGCCCCGGGCCGCCGCCCAGCTGTCACGCGGCGAGCCCGTCATCCCCACGATCTACGAGGAGCACTGAGCGATGGCCGGACCCACGACTCCGGAGGGCGCCCGCGCCCTCGTCATCGTCGACGTGCAGAACGACTTCTGCGAGGGCGGGTCGCTCGCCGTGGCCGGCGGATCGGCCGTCGCCGAGGGCGTCAGCGACCACGTGAGCGGCCACGCCCGTGAGTACGCGCACGTCGTGGCCACTGCCGACTGGCACATCGACCCGGGCGCCCACTTCAGCGACCACCCGGACTACGTCGACACCTGGCCCGCGCACTGCGTCGCCGACTCCGAGGGCTCCGCCTTCCACCCCGCCCTGGCGGGGGCCCTCGGGCACGTCGAGGCCGTCTTCCGCAAGGGCCGGTACGAGGCCGCCTACAGCGGGTTCGAGGGCGTCAGCGACGACGCCGAGCGCACCGACCTCGCCTCGTGGCTGCGCGAGCGGGGCGTCACGCGAGTCGACGTCGTCGGCATCGCGACGGACCACTGCGTGCACGCCACGGCGCTCGACGCGCGTGAGGCGGGTTTCGACACGACGGTGCTGCTCGACCTCACCGCCGGCGTCGCCCGGACCACGACCGAGGCCGCCGTCGCGCAGCTCGACGCCGCCGGCGTGCACCTCGTCGGGACCCCCACCGTCGCCGGCTAGCGGCGAAGGCGGCCCGCCGTCAGGTGAGGACGGCGCGCAAGGCCCGGGCGGCTCGTTCCAGCCGGGGACCGACCGTGAACAGCTCGAGCGGCTCGAGGGCGACGACGCCGACCGACGCCTCCACGGCGTCGGGGTCGCTCGTCGGCACCGGGACCGCGAGCCCGTGCGCGCCCGCCTGCAGCTCTCCGTCGGTCTGGACGACCTCGGAGCGACCGGCACGTCCGGCGAGGATGGCGCGCCCGGCCGCGCCCTGGTCGAGGCGGTGCCGGGAGCCGGACCGGTAGGCGACGTGGAAGTCGGTCCACGTCGGCTCCACGACGACGAGCGCGAGCGCCTCGTCGCCGTCGGCGATCGTCAGGTGCGCGGTCGCGCCGACCGCGTCCGCGAGCTCGCGCAGCACCGGCCGGGCCTCCGCCCGGACGATCGGCGTCACCGCGGCCCCGAGCCGGGTCAGCCCGAGTGCGAGGCGCACCCGGCCGTCGGCGACCCGGGAGACCAGGCGGTGCGCCTCGAGCGTCGCCACGAGCCGGTAGACGACGGGCCTGCCGACACCGAGCTCGCCGGCGAGCTGGGTGATCGTCAACCCGGCCGCGCGCCCGGGCACGGCGAGGACCTCGAGCACGCGGATGCCGCGGTCGAGGGTCTGGGAGGACTCGCTGCGTCCCCCGGGGTCGGCCACGACGCGTCCGCCTGCCTCAGCCCTCGGAGTGGACGCCATGGCCCGGCTGGGTGCCCGATGCCGCGCCGCCGGCGTCCTGGGCCGCATGGGCGGCACGCTCCAGGCCCCGCGACCACGACATCGCGTACCGGCCGTCGTCGACGGCCCGCCCGCCCTCGCCCAGCTCGAGCGGTCGGAAGGTGTCGACCATGACGGCGAGCTCGTCGAAGCGCTCGACGCCGAGCGAGCCCTCCGTCGCTCCCGGCTGCGGGCCGTGGGCGTGCCCGCCGGGATGCACGGAGATGGAGCCCCTGCCGATGCCCGAGCCCTTGCGCGCCTCGTAGTCGCCGTCGACGTAGAACATGATCTCGTCGCTGTCGACGTTGGAGTGGTAGTACGGCACGGGGACGGCGAGGGGGTGGTAGTCCACCTTGCGGGGCACGAAGTTGCAGATGACGAAGTTCCACCCCTCGAAGACCTGGTGCACGGGCGGCGGCTGGTGGATGCGTCCGGTGATCGGCTCGAAGTCGCGCACGTTGAAGACGTACGGGTAGAGGCAGCCGTCCCAGCCGACGACGTCGAGCGGGTGGAAGGGCAGCGTGTGGATCGTGCCGACGACGCCACCCGGCCCGGTGCCGCGGTGCTTGATGTACACCTCGGTCTCCTCGTCCGGGTCGGCCCCGACGTCCTCGGCGAGCAGCAGGCCCGCGGGCTGGCGCAGGTCGCGTTCGCAGTAGGGCGCGTGCTCGAGCAGCTGGCCGTACCGGGACAGGTAGCGCTTCGGCGGGGAGATGTGGCTGTTGGCCTCGATGCAGTAGGCGCGCAGCGGTTCGGCGGCATCGGTGACCGGGAGCCATCGGTGGGTCGTGGCCCGCGGGATGATGACGTAGTCCCCCTCTGCCACGTCGAAGGCGCCGAAGACGGTCTCGACGCGGGCGGCGCCGCGCTCGACGTAGACGCACTCGTCGCCGATGCCGTTGCGGTACCACGGGCTCGCCTGTGCGGCGACGGCGTACGAGATGCGCACGTCGCCGTTGCCGAGGACGAGGCGCCGGCCGGTGACGACGTCCGTGCGGGCCACTGCGTCGGCGTCGAAGAGGTCGTGCAGCCTGAGGTGGCGTGGTGTCAGCGGGTGGTTGGGGGTCGTGGACTGGTCCGGGAGGTCCCAGACCCGGGCGGCGACCGTGGTCGAGGGGATGTTGCGGTGGTAGAGCAGCGACGAGTCGGAGGAGAAGCCCTCCTCCCCCATGAGCTCCTCGTAGTACAGCTCGCCCGGTTGCCCGTCGGCACCGGCGCGACGGTGCTGGGTGTGCCGCTTCGGGGGGATGTCGCCGACCGCGTGGTAGTGCGCCATGGAACCGCTGACCTCTCTGTCGTGCACTGGGGGTGAGGACCCCAGCACGTCCGCTCACCGGACGTTGGTGTATCGCTACAGCAACAGTGGAGTACGCTCCCGACCATGTCAAGGACGCCGTTCGCGCCCCTGTTCGACCGCCTCGTCGACGACGCCGCGGTCTTCCCGCCCGGCAACGCGGCCCTCGAGGTCGCCGTGCGCGAGCACCTCGACCGGCGCGCCACCGGACCGGGGGTGCACGTCGGTCCCCTCCTCGTTCCGGCGGCGTCGGCGCGCCGGCTCGCGGCGCTCGCTGCGGCGGACGACCGCACCACCCGCGACCCCCTCGCCGTCAGCCTCGTCGTGCGACCCTCCGAACCGCTCGAGGCGCTCACCGAGGCGGTCGCCCTGCTCCGCGACGACGCCCGGGTGCTCGTCGTGGCCGGTGAGGTGGGATGGACCGAGTCGTGGCGCGAGCTGGTGGCCCTCGGGGTGCCGCTCGTCGTCGAGGTCGGCATCGGTGGCGCGCAGGAGCGTGCGCTCGACGAGGTGGCGGTCGCCGTCGACGAGGACCACGACGTCCGTGCGAAGTTCCGCACCGGGCCCACGCCCACGTGGCCGTGGCCCGACGAGGATCGACTCGGCGGCTTCCTCGACGCCGTCGTCCTGCGCGGGCTCTCGTTCAAGCTGACCGGGGGCCTGCACCACGCCGTCCGGGGCCGGTACGCAGACGAGCCGATGCACGGGTTGCTCAACGTCCTGCTCGCGGTGCACGAGGCCCTCGACGGGGCCGAGGCACCGCACCTGGCAGCGACCCTCGCGCGCACCGACACCGAGGTCATCGCCGGCGCCGTCGCGTCGCTCGACGAGGCCGCGTCCACGCGGGTCCGCCGAGCCTTCACGTCCTACGGCTGCTGCGGCGTCCTCGACCCCCTGCGCGAGCTCGACGCCCTCGGCCTGCTGCGCTGAGCTCCGGCGAACTTGCCTGAACTCCACTGAACTGCCCTGACCACTGCCCCGGTTCCCCAGCCCCCCAAGGAGATCGACGTGACGACGACGTGGCTCGACGTCCCCGCAGACCACGCCTTCGGCATCCACACCCTGCCCTACGGCGTCTTCTCCACGTCTGCAGACCCCCGACCGCGCGTCGGCGTGCGCATCGGCGACCTCGTCCTCGACGCCGGAGCGGTGGCCGCCGTCGGCCGCGACGCCGGCCTCGTCGGGGACGGGCCGGACCTCGCGACGGCCTGGCTGACACCGAGCCTCAACGCCTTCCTGGCCCTCGGTCGGCCCGCCTGGACCGTCGCCCGGCGATGGCTCACCGAGGTCCTCACCGACGACGTGCACCGCGAGGGCGTCACGCCGCACCTGCACCCCCTCGCGGCCGTCACCCTGCACCTGCCGGTCGAGGTCGCCGACTACGTCGACTTCTACGCCAGCGAGGACCACGCCACCAACGTCGGCAGGATCTTCCGCCCGGACAGCCCCGCCCTGCCGCCGAACTGGAAGCACCTGCCCATCGGCTACCACGGTCGCTCGGGAACCGTCGTCGTCTCCGGCACCGAGGTCGTGCGGCCCACCGGCCAGCGCAAGGGACCGGGCGACCCGGCGCCCGTCTTCGGCCCGAGCATCCGGCTCGACATCGAGGCCGAGCTCGGCTACGTCGTCGGCGGTGCCACCGCCCTCGGTGAACGGGTGTCGGTCGACCAGGCCCCCGACCACCTCTTCGGCGTCGTCCTGCTCAACGACTGGAGCGCCCGCGACCTGCAGGCGTGGGAGTACGTGCCGCTCGGGCCGTTCCTCGGCAAGTCGTTCGCGACGACGGTCTCGGCCTGGGTCACGCCCCTCGAGGCGTTCGACGCTGCCCGGGTGCCGTTGCCGGGCCAGCACGACCCCGAGGTGCTGCCGTACCTGCGTGGCGACGCCTTCGGCCTCGACGTCCACGTCGAGGTGGCCATCAACGGGACCGTCGTCTCGCGTCCCGAGCACCGAGCCATGTACTGGTCCCCCGCGCAGATGCTCGCCCACCTCACCGTCAACGGAGCCTCGCTGCGCGACGGCGACCTCTTCGGCTCCGGGACGATCTCGGGTCCCCGCAAGGACACCCGCGGCTCGTTGCTCGAGCTGACGTGGAACGGCACCGAGCCGCTGACCCTGGCCGACGGGTCCACCCGTGCCTACCTCGAGGACGGCGACACCGTGACGATGACCGCGTGGGCGCCCGGACCGGACGGCGCCCGCGTCGGCATCGCGGAGGCGACCGGGACGATCCGCCCCGCTCGCTGACCGGCGGCCGACCGCGCGCTCAGCGGCCGCGGACCCTGCGCTCACCGGCGGCGGACCGGCGGCTCAGGACGTGGGCGGCACGCCGAGCCGGAGCGTGTCGGTGTCCGAGGCACGCGCCTGCTCCCCGGTCGCCGCGTCACCGGCCGAGACCGTCGACGCCACGACCGCGTCGCCGGCGAGGAACGGTCCGGCGGTGTCGTAGGCGAACCCCGCCCAGCCGGCCGTGCGCCCGGCCCGGCAGTCGACGTACGTGCTGCCGGTGCCGTCGAGGAGGGTCTGGCCGACGATCTGGGTGACGACGACCCGCACGTACGCCGTCGTGTCGGAGGAGCACGTCAGCGTGCCGGCCACCACGACACCGCCGGAGGAGCCAAGCGTCGCGCCGGTCGTCGTCAGGCGGACCTGCAACGGGGGCTGCGCCGGCGCGAGGGTCACGTCCACGTGGCCACGAGCCGCGGCCGCTCCGGCGTCGCACCGCTGCTCGAACGTCGCGGCCAGCCGGGTCACCGCCCCGACGTCGTCGACGCCGATGGCCTCGACGGTCACGATCGAGCTGGACGTGTCACAGCCGCGACCGTTGCCGGCCAGGTCGAAACCCGCGCCGTCGTTGAACGGGTACCGGGTCGCCGCGTACGTGGTGCCGGCGGTCAGCACCTCACCCGGGGGCGCGGCCACGTCGATGGTCCACCAGTCGCCGTCGTCGCCGCTGACACCCACCGCGACGTGGTGGAGGTCACCGGTCAGGTCGACCGCGTCGGCCGGGCTCGAGTAGGCGTGGCCGACGCCCTGGGTGAGGTAGTCGCCCGCGTCGCCCGTGACGGTGAGAGTGCCCGTGCCGGGGTCGGCCTCGGCAGGCACGGCGAGGCCGAGGCCCGCGAGCCCGGCGAGGGTCGCGGCGGCGAGGATTCTTCGCAGCATGGGACCCCTCCACCTGGTGGGCACTGGCACAGCACCTGGTTCGACGGTAGACCCGCACGCGGACGTTCGCCGTCCGTTCACGCCATCCCGTCCCCCGACTCGTCCGTCGACCGGCGTGCATCCGGACGCGGAACGTCCGGTGGTGGGTCTACGGTCGCGGCATGAGCGAGGACTCCGCACGCCCACCGCAGATCGGCACCGCCCACGTCGGCGAGGACCTGAGCGGCTCACGCTTCGAGCGGGTCGACCTGCGCGACAGCACGTTCCGGCACGTCGACCTGCAGGGGGCGCAGCTCTCGTCGGTCAGCCTGACCGACGCCACCGTCCGCGGCACCGAGCTGCGACGCGTCGTCATGCGCGGTGTCGAGCTGCAGGACGTCGACATCTCCGGGGAGCTGCTCGACGTCACGGTCAACGGGGTGGACATCGTCCCGCTCGTGGAGGCCGAGCTGGACCGGCGCGACCCCGACCGGCCGAGGATGCGCCCGACCGACCCGGCCGGCTTCCGTGAGGCGTGGGACGTCGTCGAGCGCCTGTGGGCGGGAACGGTGGAGCGGGCGCAGGCGCTCCCGGCCGAGCAGCTGCACGCGTCCGTCGGCGGCGAGTGGTCGTTCGTCGAGACGCTGCGGCACCTCGCCTTCGCCACCGACGCCTGGGTGCGCCGCGGCGTCCTCGGCGACCCGTCGCCGTGGCACCCGCTCGACCTGCCGTGGGACGAGATGCCGGACACGCCCGGCGTCCCCCGCGACCGGCACGTGCGCCCGTCCCTCGACGAGGCGCTCGCGCTGCGGCGGGACCGCATGGCGACGGTCCGCGAGGTCGTCGACCACCTCACCGAGGCCGAGCTGGACCGCATGACGACGCCGGTCGAGGCGCCGGGGTGGCCGCCGGCCGGCGAGTCGTTCCTCGTCCGCGAGTGCCTCCTCGTCGTCCTCAACGAGGAGTACCACCACCGCCTCTTCGCCGAGCGAGACCTCGCAGCCCTGTCCCCAGCCGAGGACGGCTGAGGCCGACGCGACGACGCGACGACGCGCCCCCGCCGGTTCGGGCGGGGGCGCGTCGTGTCCGGTCACGTCGGGTCGCGTGTGCGCGACCCTCAGTGCAGGGCGACGGGGGCCGTGACCCCCTCCTGGCCCTCGTCGAGCAGGTGCGACTCCTCGTGGCGCCGCGGCAGGAAGGCCGCGGCGACGAGCGTCGCCGCGCACAGGATCGCCGCGACGAGGAAGGTCCTGCCGTAGACGTCGGCGAGCTCGGCGACCGCGGCCGCCAGGCCTTGCGGGCCCAGCTTGTCCTTGACCGCCGGGTCGAACTGCGCCTGCAGCACCGCCCCGGCCGTCCGCGTCCCGTTGAGGTAGTTGGTGAACACTACCGAGATGACGGCGACGCCGATGGAGCTGGCGATCTGCTGGGTGATGTTGAGCAGCGTCGAACCCCGGGCCACCTGGTGGTGGGTCAGCGTCTTGAGCGCCGAGGTCATGATCGGCATCATGGTGCCGCCCATGCCCAGTCCCATGAGGAACAGCACCGGGATGATGAAGCCCCAGTAGGAGGTGTCGGGGCCGACCTGGGTCAGCGCGAACATGCCGACGACGATGGCGACGAGGCCGAACGGGACGATGCGCCCGACCGGGAAGCGGTCGGCGAGCGCCCCGGCGACCGGCATCGTCAGCATCGCGCCGATGCCCTGCGGCACCATGAGGTAGGCCGAGTGCAGCGGGGTCTCGGCACGCACCTGCTGGAGGTACTGCGGCACGAGGAGCAGGCCGCCGAAGAAGGCCGCGCCGAAGAGGAACATCGTGATGGTCGCGAC
This sequence comes from Monashia sp. HAY1-5C, assembly GCF_056755255.1. NCBI lineage: Bacteria > Bacillati > Actinomycetota > Actinomycetes > Micrococcales > Intrasporangiaceae > Intrasporangium > Monashia sp. HAY1-5C. The sequence goes on from NZ_JBPGXG010000095.1 coordinate 15,122, forward strand.
CGTGAGGCGCCGGTTGGAGAAGAGCCGCAGGTCGAGCAGCGGGTGCTTGGGCCGGAAGCTGTACACGACGAAGACGGCGATCATGAACAGCCCGACCAGGCCGGGCACGAGGACCTTGCCGGAGCCGACCGTGCGCTCGCCCGGGATGGAGCTGACCCCGTAGAGGAACAGGGCCAGGCCCGGCGACATGAGCAGCATGCCGACGACGTCGAAGGACTCGGACGGCTCCGGCCGGTCGGACGGCAGCGCCCACAGCGCGTAGACGACGGCGACGACGCCGATCGGCACGTTGATGAGGAAGATCCAGTGCCACGAGTAGTTGTCGATGAGCCAGCCGCCGAGGATCGGGCCGAAGATCGGGCCGAGGAGCATCGGGATGCCGAGGACGGCCATGAGGCGGCCCATGCGCTCGGGGCCGGCGGCGCGGGTCATGATCGTCATGCCGAGGGGCATGAGCATGCCGCCACCGAGGCCCTGCAGGACGCGGAAGACGATGAGGATCTCGATGGACCCCGCCGAGGCGCAGAGCGCCGAGCCGGCGGTGAACAGGACGACGGCCAGGATGTAGAGCCGCTTCGTTCCGAACCGGTCGGCGGCCCAGCCGGTGAGCGGGATGACGGTGGCGAGCGCGAGCGTGTACGCCGTGACGGTCCACGCGACGGTCGAGTAGGCGAGCGGCTGGCCGCCCGGCTCGGCGAAGACGGTCTGGAACCTGGTCAGCGCGATGTTGACGACGGTGATGTCGAGGATCGACATGATCGCGCCGAGGACGACGACGCCGGCGACCTTGAGGACGGCGGCGTCGAGCTTGTCGGGCAAGGCGGGTGGTCCGCCCGTCGTGGTCGATGTGGTCGGTGAGGACACGAGTGGGCTCCGGTGGTCTGTGGAGTGTGGGTACGGCGTCGTCGCCGTGGCGCGGTGATGACCGCGCCTGTCATTCTGCCGCCGACCACCGACAGCGGAGCAAGGCGTTTTCGCCGTCGGCGTCCGCACGGCCGCAGCCGCGGACGCCGACGGCGGGACGCGCTCCCCGACGGGCTCAGCCCTGCCGGCGCGGCTGCTTGCCCTCGACGACCTGGGTGCCGGCCACCTTGTCGTGCAGCGCCTGGCGCTTGTCGTCCCAGAGCGGCCACAGGTAGTCGATGAGCGTCAGGAGGTTGACGAACTGACCGGCGAGCGGGACGAGGCGACGCAGGACCGCCGCGCGGAGCGGCAGCGGTCCCGGCTCCGCGGCCCTCCGGACGCTGATGCTGAGGGCCATCTTGCCGAGCGTCTGGCCGGTCGTGGTCCAGAAGACGAGGCAGTAGGCCGTCACGACGAGCCACAGCACGATTCCGAACTGGAGCGAGGGACCGATGAGCTCGCCCTGCAGCTGGGTGGCCGAGGTCCGGTCACCGCTGGCCGCGGCCTGGAAGACGTCCGACATCCCCTGCTGCAGGCTCGGAGTCGCCGCCCAGGCGATGGCCCCGCCGACGATCGCGAGCAGCACACCGTCGATGAGCCAGGCCGCGAGGCGTTTGCCCCACGAGGCGAGCGGCACGCCGTCGGCGGTCGTCTTGACGTTGTACATCCACTGGGCACCGCCCTGGGGCGCCCCGGGGTACTGCGACTGCTGGTACGGGGACTGCTGGTACTGCGACTGACCGCCCTGCTGCCAGCCGCCCTGGGGCATCGGCCTCGTCGGGGTGGGTGCGCCCGGCGGGGTCGCCGCCGCACCGGTGGCGTCGCGTCCCGGGTCCGAGCCCTGGGGGCTTCCGATGGTGCTCTGCGCCGCGGTCGGCGACGCCTTCGGTGCGGTGTGGTTCGTCCACGTGACCCCGTCCCAGTACCGGAGCATGTCGGGGTTGCTGGGGTCGTCGTACCACCCTGAGGGCTGCTGGCTCATGTCCCAACTCTGCCACGGGCCGGGCCCGTCACCTCGAAGGGTGGCGGGCCCGACGCGTCCGCTGGGGCTCAGAGGTTGCCGCGCCTGTCCTGCTCGCGCTCGATGGCCTCGAAGAGGGCCTTGAAGTTGCCCTTGCCGAAGCCGAGGGACCCGTGCCGCTCGATGAGCTCGAAGAACACCGTCGGCCGGTCGCCCAGCGGCTTGGTGAAGATCTGGAGCAGGTAGCCGTCCTCGTCGCGGTCGACGAGGATCCTGCGCTTCTGCAGCTCCTCGATCGGGACGCGGACGTTGCCGATGCGCGCCCGAAGCTCGGGGTCCTCGTAGTAGCTGTCGGGGGTGTCGAGGAACTCGACACCGTTGGCGCGCAGGGCGTCGACGGAGGCGAGGATGTCGTTCGTCGCGACCGCGAGGTGCTGGGCGCCCGCGCCGCGGTAGAACTCGAGGTACTCGTCGATCTGGCTCTTCTTCCGGGCGACCGCCGGCTCGTTGAGCGGGAACTTCACGCGGTGGTTGCCGTTGGCCACGACCTTGCTCATGAGGGCCGAGTAGTCGGTGGCGATGTCGTCACCGATGAACTCGGCCATGTTCACGAAGCCCATGACGCGGTTGTAGAACGCGACCCACTCGTCCATGTGGCCCAGCTCGACGTTGCCGACGACGTGGTCCAGCGCCTGGAACAGGCGCCTGGGCTGGCCCTCGCGCCGCTCGTAGGAGGACGCGGCGGGCTCGTAGCCCGGCAGGTAGGGGCCGGCATAGGTCTGCCCGTCCACGGTGCGCTGGACGAGCGTGTGACGGGTCTCCCCGTAGGTCGCGATGGCCGCGACCCGGACCGTGCCGTGCTCGTCGGTGTGGTTCGCCGGCTCCTCGAGCACGGTCGCGCCGGCCTGGCGGGCCTGGGCGATGCAGCGGTCGACGTCCGGCACCTCCAGGGCGATGTCGACGACGCCGTCGCCGTGGCGACGGTGGTGGTCGGCGAGCGGGCTGTCGGGGTCGACGGCGCCCTTGACGACGAAGCGGATGGACCCGCTGCGCAGGACGAACGCCTTGTGGTCGCGGTTGCCGTTCTCCGGCCCGGAGTAGGCGACGAGCTCCATGCCCCACGCGCTCTGGTAGTAGTGCGCGCTCTGGGTGGCGTTGCCCGCGACGAAGACGATCGCGTCCCAGCCGGTGACCGGGAAGACGTCGGTGTTCTCGTCGTACTCGACGAGACCGACGAGCTGCTTGAGCTGGTCGAGGTCGAGGTCGGCCTCGCGCTCCTGCTGGGTGCGGTCGTCGGTGAGGTCGGCTGGCCGAGACGGCATCGTGTCAGTCATGGCGCGAGCGTGACCCACCGGGCCACAGTGGTCAACAGGTCGCCTCGCCGCTGGGCACAGTGCGCAAAGTGTTGCCCTTGTACC
>NZ_JBPGXG010000096.1:0-18138 GCF_056755255.1 Monashia sp. HAY1-5C
GTCTCGGCACCCTGCGCAACGCGACACAGGACGACGCCCGGGCGGCCACCGCCGCCGCTCGCGACGCGGCACCGGGATGGCGCGCCCTCGGCTTCGACGACCGGGCCGCCATCCTGCTCAAGGCCGCGGAGCTGCTCTCGGGACCGTGGCGCGACACGCTCAACGCCGCGACGATGCTGGGGCAGAGCAAGACCGCCCACCAGGCCGAGATCGACTCGGCGTGCGAGCTCATCGACTTCTGGCGGTTCAACGTCGCCTTCGCCCGGCAGATCCTGGCTGAGCAGCCGGCAGCCAACGCGCCCGGGGTGTGGAACCGGCTCGACCACCGCCCGCTCGAGGGTTTCGTCTACGCCGTCACGCCGTTCAACTTCACCGCGATCGCGGGCAACCTGCCGACCGCTCCGGCCCTCATGGGCAACACCGTGGTCTGGAAGCCCGCGCCGACGCAGCAGCTCGCCGCGCACTACACGATGCGGCTCCTGGAGGAGGCGGGCCTGCCGCCGGGCGTCATCAACATGCTCCCGGGCGACGGCATCGCCGTCTCCGAGGTGACGCTGGCCGACCCGGCCCTCGCCGGCATCCACTTCACCGGGTCCACCCCGACCTTCCAGGGCCTGTGGCGGAGCGTGGGTGAGAACATCGCCCGCTACGACACGTACCCGCGCCTCGTCGGCGAGACCGGAGGCAAGGACTTCGTGCTGGCACACCCGTCGGCGGACCCGGCCGTGGTGCGAACCGCACTGCTGCGTGGCGCCTTCGAGTACCAGGGGCAGAAGTGCTCCGCGGCCTCGCGGGCCTACGTGGCCAGGAGTGTCTGGGAACTGGTGCGCGACGAGCTCGTGGCGCAGACCGAGGCCCTGGCAGTGGGCGACGTCACCGACCTCCGCAACTTCATGGGTGCCGTGATCGACGAGCGCGCCTTCGCCAAGCACCGCGCGGCGATCGACCGCGCGCACGCCGACCCGACGATCACCGTGGTCGCCGGTGGCACCTACGACGACTCCGTCGGCTACTTCGTGCGGCCCACGATCCTCGAGTGCACCGACCCGGACGACGAGATCTTCAGCACGGAGTACTTCGGTCCGATCCTGGCGGTGTACGTCTACGACGACTCCGACTTCGAGCGGGTCGTCGACCAGATGGAGTCGGCGTCCCAGTACGGACTGACCGGAGCCGTCATCGCCCAGGACCGCACGGCAGTCGCCTACGCCACCAAGGCACTTCGGTTCGCGGCCGGCAACTTCTACGTCAACGACAAGCCCACCGGGGCCGTCGTCGGCCAGCAGCCGTTCGGCGGGGCCCGCGGCTCCGGCACCAACGACAAGGCCGGCGCGGCGCAGAACCTCATGCGCTGGACGTCCACCCGCGTCATCAAGGAGACGTTCGTCCCGGCGACGGACCACCGCTACCCCCACATGAGGTGACCTCGATGGACGGGTGCCACGCGGGTCGGCCGTACCTCGTCATCGGCGACACCCACGTGGCACGTCGGGTGTGCGCGTCACTGACCCAGCGTGGGTTCGAGGTGCTGCACCTCCTCGCCCCCGGCGACGAGGACCTCCGCGGCGCCATGTCGTGGCGGCCCGCGGGCGTGGCCGTGCTCCTGCACGACGACGTCGCGGCGCTTCGGTACGCGTTGGCGACCGCCCACATCGAGCCGGCGGCCGAGCTCGTCGTCACGATCTTCGACCAGACCGTGGCCGAGCAGCTGGTGCGGCTCCTGCCGCACTGCCACGTGACGTCGCCGGCCCGCCTGGCGGCTTCCTCGCTCGTGGCTCCCTGTCTCGCGCCGGACGCGCTCGCGATCCGCCGCTCGGCCGAGGGGGCGACGGCAGTCCGACGGACCAGCGAGGCCCTCACCGAGACGCCGTGGGCACTGGGTCGACGGGCCCGTTGGCACGCTCGGGCGGGCCGCGTGGCTGGGCAGCTTCGCCCGCACGACACGGGCAGCCGCATCCTGTTCGCCGGGTCCGCCGGCCTGCTCGCCGTCCTGCTCGGCGACTGGGCCTGGCTGACGCTCGTGGCCGGACACGCGTCCGCGGAGGCGTTCCACGAGGCCGCGCGGGTCGTGGCCACCGTGGGTCCTGCGTCGGCGGAGGGCGAGCCGGCGCGCTACCTGCTCGTGTCGGCCCTCGCCATGCTCGTGACCGTCGTCCTCACGGCGACCTTCACCGCGGGCCTCGTCGACCGGCTCCTCGGACCGCGCCTCGTGGGCCTGGTCGGCGCCCGTGCGCTGCCGCGGTCCGGCCACGTGGTCGTCGTCGGCCTGGGGCAGGTTGGCCTCCGGCTGTGCCAGGAGCTGCAACGCCTCGGTGTGGCCGTGGTCGGCGTCGAACGGGACCCGCAGGCCCCCAACCTGCGGCTCGCCCGCACCCTCGGGGTGCCCGTCGTGATGGCGCACGGCGGTGACCGGGCGGTGCTCGAACGGCTGCGGCTGCATCGGGCTGCGGCGTTGGCGGCCGTGGGCTCCGACGACCTCGACAACATCGCCGTCGCCGTGGCAGCGCACGCGGTGGCCCCAGGCACGCGCGTCGTGCTCCGAGCCGGTGAGCACGAGGCGATCGCGGAGACCCGGTCGCTGCTACCGCTCGGCACGACCCGCGACGTCACGGGGCTGAGCGCGACGTACCTGGTGGCGCGACTGCTCGGCGTCAGGGTCTGCGCGGTCGTCGGCGGGCCGGACGAGGAGTACCTCGCCGTGCCGGGCGAGGGCTTCGTCCGCTGGCCGGCCTCGCCGCGTGAGCGGTGCTGGCACGTGGACCGGCTCGTCAGGACAGCCTGAGGGGCACCGGCTCCCCGCGTCGATTGCACACCGCCCGGATGCCAGGTTGGATCGATGGGTATGCGGGTTCGAGACGTCCGCCGGCCCCACCGGGCCGCCGTCGCGTGCCTCCTGGCCTTCTCGGTGGGCGCTGCCGCGGGCTGCAGCGCCGGTCGCGCGGCGAGCGAGCGCCCGAGCCTGAGCCGGCCGTCGACCGGCCCGGGCGGGACGGCGGTGCGCGTGCTGCAGGTGAACCTGTGCAACAGCGGGCGCGCTGCCTGCTATGCCGGCGGGCGTGCCGTCGGCCGGGCGGTGGCACTGGTGCACCAGCATCGGCCGGACATGCTCAGCCTCAACGAGGTCTGCCGCGATGACGTGAGGGTCCTCGAGCAGGCGCTGTCGGCCGCCTTCCCCGCCGCCGAGGTCGCCGTGGCCTTCGCCGCCGCGAAGGACCGCCCCAGCCGGGCCCCGGTCCGGTGCCAGAACGGCCAGGAGTTCGGCGACGCGGTCATCGTCGTCGTCTCGTCAGCCGCAGCCGGCCTCCGCCGCCACAGCGGGGTGTACCCCATGCAGGACCTCGACGACCCGGAGGAACGCGTCTGGGTGTGCATCGACGTGGCCACCCGGTTCTCCGCGTGCACCACGCACACGGCGAGCACCAGCACCGCCGTCGCGCTCGACCAGTGCCGGTACCTGCTGACCTCGGTGGTGCCGAGCATCACGCGCGGTGACGGCGACGACCCGGTCGTCCTCGGTGCGGATCTCAACCTCGCGGCACGCGGTTCGCCCAGCCCACAGTCGTGCCTCCCCAGCGGCTACCAGCGCGTCGACGACGGCGTGGTGCAGAACGTCGTGGTCAGCCCTGGTGCCGGTGTGCGATCGCACGTGGTGGTCGACATGCAGGGCACCACGGACCACCCCGCCCTCCTCGTCGACGTCGTGCTGCCCCGCCCCTGAGCGCAGCGGGGTCCGCCCTGGCTCGCGACTGCCCCACACCGCGGGTGTCCGGGCGCTTCCCCGCATGCTGGGTCGTCACGACGTGACGCCCGAGCTGACGTTCTCGAGCACGACCGCGAGGCCCTGCCCGACGCCGATGCAGATGCACGCCACGCCCCACCGTCCACCGGTGCGCTGGAGGTCCCGGGCCAGGGTGCCGAGGATGCGACCGCCCGACGCCCCGAGCGGGTGGCCGATGGCGATGGCGCCGCCGTGCCGGTTGACGAGCTCCGGGTCGACCGGCCAGGCGTCGAGGCACGCGAGCGACTGCGCGGCAAAGGCCTCGTTGAGCTCGACGGCGGAGACGTCGTCCCACCCGATGCCGGCGCGCGCGAGGGCCGCCTCGGCCGCCTCGACGGGCGCGTAGCCGAAGTACTGGGGCTCGAGGGCGCTCGCACCGCGCCCGGCGACGCGGGCCAGCGGGTCGAGGCCGATCTCGTCGCGGGCGCCCTCGCTACCGAGCAGCACCGCCGACGCGCCGTCGTTGAGCGGCGACGCGTTGCCGGCGGTGACCGTGCCACCCTCCGTGCGGAACGACGGGCGCAGCCCGGCGAGGCGTTCCTGCGTGGTGTCGGGGCGGATCGACTCGTCCCGGGTGAGCTCGACGCCGGGCACGGGCACGACGAGGTCGTCGTACCACCCGTCGGCCCACGCCCGGTCGGCCAGGTGGTGCGACCGGGCGGCGAAGGCGTCCTGCCGCTCGCGCGTGATGCCGTACTTCTCCCGCAGCTGCTCGGTGGCCTCGCCGAGGGACACCGTCCATTCCGACGGCATGGCGGGGTTGACCAGCCGCCAACCCAGAGTGGTCGAGGAAAGGGCCAGATCGACTGCGGGATAGGGCTTCTCGGTCTTGGGCAGGACCCACGGGGCGCGGCTCATCGACTCCACCCCGCCGCTGATCACGATGTCGGCGTCTCCGGTCTCGATCGAGCGGGAGGCGAGCATCGCCGCGTCGAGGCTCGATCCGCACAGCCGGTTGACGGTCGAGCCCGGGACGCTCGTCGGCAGCCCGGCCAGGAGCGTGGCCATGCGCGCGACGTTGCGGTTCTCCTCACCGGCGCCGTTGGCGTTGCCGAGGACGACCTCGTCGACCTGCTCGCCGAAGCCGCCGTCGGCGAGGCCCGGTGCCCGTCTGACGAGCTGCTCGACGACGTGGGCGGCGAGGTCGTCGGGCCGGGTTCCGGCCAGCAGCCCACCCAGGCGGCCGAACGGGGTGCGGACGGCGTCGTAGACGAATGCGGCGGTGGTCATCACCGGTCTCCTGCTCCTGGATCTCCTGGACCGCGATCGCGGCGGTGTCCATGGTGGGTCGATGGTCGTGTCGATGGTGGGTCGATGGTGGTGTCGTTGGTGCTGCCCGTCGAGCCTCTCACCCATGGCCACCTCCCCGTTCCGCCCCCGGACGGTAGTGGTGCCTCAATCGACCTCACCAGTTCGCGGGAGGGTCACTCGCCGGGAACGACTGCACACCCCACTCGTCGACGATGTCCCACGGGCCCAGGTCGGGGCCGATGCCGACCCCGGCCGTCGTCGGCTCCGCGGCCCGCGGCCACCGGCAGGAACGCGCCACCCCGACGGACGGCACGGGCAGGCGGCGGGCGTCCCTGTCGAGAGCAAGCCGGCCGATGATGAAGGACGGTGCCGACTCGGGACCTCGGTGGCGGGCTGGCGTCATGGTGGCTCCTTTGACGAAGGGGCGGAGGCGTCGGTCCCCGAGAGGACGGCCTCGGTCATCTCAGGCTCGCCCGCCGTCGCGTGAGCCGGTAGGGCCACACCCGGACACGTTCTGGCCTCGTCGTTGCGCACCGCGGGAAACCGGTGGGGCCGCGGCGGCCTCGGCCGAGCCGGCTCCTTTGCCGACCGTCGGCAAGGCAGAAACCCCAGGCCTGCCGCCACCCGGCCTGTGCGCCGCCCTCCGGCAGCCATACGTTCGAGGCAGGCCAGTACAGAACTCCCCGCCGCACCAAGGAGGCGAACATGCCCCTCGCCAGGGATGAGACAGGAGCTCCGGAGGACCCTCGCGACCGTCCGAGGGTGCTGTCGACGCCGCCCCGCGACGGTGTGGAGCCGGTCACCAGTCTTGTTCGCATCGGGACCGGGGACCAGCGGGCCCGGCGGCGGTCCGGCCTGGCACCTGTGGTCAGTGTGGTGGACCCAGGGCCCGCAAGCGCCCGGCGCGTCCGAACCTGCCGTGGCCGATGCGGTTTCGGCGGCCTGACCGAGTGGCATCACCACCGGCTCCTCACCGTACTCAGTGACCCCGACGTGCTTCTGGACCTCTTCGACCTCGCCGTGACCTGGGCCGAGCTCGACTACTCGAGCAGGACGGTCATCCCTCCGCATCAGTGGATGAGCTTCCACGACAGTCACCAGTGGTCCGACCCGCGGCGTGCCGAGCGCATCTTCAGCATCGCGACCGACGTTGCGATGACGGCGACGCGTGCGGCCGGCGGTTGACCCTCCCTGATGACGAACCACCTACGGGTCGACCCCCTGGGCGGCCACGACTACCTGGTCCACGTCCGCGAGGGCGAGGAACTGGTCGAGATCCTGATCCAGGCGAGCCCCGACGTCGTCGAGCGGCTACAGCCAGAGCCGGACGGCGCCGCCGAGGCCCGCATCGTGGAGGCCACCGCAGCCTTTCTCATCGAGCGCCAGCTTGCCGTCGACCTGCCGCAGGCGCTGGACCTCGACGACGTCGCCGCCGCGTATGACAACTTCCTCGACGAGCTCGGACGGCGTCTGGCCCCGTGAGCCTGCCTCCGGGCAGTGGGGCGCCGCGCGATCGGACCGGTGGCCGCCGTGCCGGATCCGCATCGCCTGGGGAACCGTCAACGGGCCAGGCCGAGAAAGACCGCGATGATTGTGCCGTAGGCGACGTGTGCGCACAGGCTGACGAGGGGGGTTCGCACGCCGTAGTTGCGGGCCATGAAACCAGGTGGCTCCAGCAGCGAGACCGTGCCCGCGTCGGAAGACGTCGTTCCCATGCGGGGATGCACCAGCGGCAGAAGGACGTTGACGAGAACCGTGCCGGCGAACAGCCCATGCCCGAGCCCGAACGCAGCGCCGAGCCACCAGTCGGACCGGCCGAGGGCGAGGAAGAGCACGTAGTAGCCCAGGGCGAACAGCTGTCCCATGACGAAGTGGGCCAGGTACCCGAGCGCCTTGGCTCGTGTCCTGTCCACCGTGATCGCGGTACCGAGCAGGAACGGCAGGTCCATCCGGGTCAGGTGGAACTCGCTGGCCGTGCGTAGCACGGTGGTCAGCACCAGGGTCCCGGCGAAACCGCCGGCGAGCGCCGCCCAGACGCTCATCGGGGCTTCTCCCCTGCGATCGTCAGAGCTGCGCTGATGAGCGACAGGTGGCTCAGTGCCTGCGGCAGGTTGCCGAGGAAATCTCCGGTCGCGGGGTCGATCTCCTCGGCGTACAGGCCGACGTCGTTGGCCAGCTCCACGAGCTCGTCCATCAACCCGGTCGCCTCGGAGGTGCTCCCGGTGCGCGCCAGGGCCTCGGCAAGCCAGAAGGAGCAGCTGACGAAGGCGCCCTCCCCTCCGACGAGCCCGTCGTCGCCGCTGTAGCGGCGCACGTAGCAGCCATGGCCCAGGTCGCGACGAACGGCGGTCACGGTATCCGCCCAGCGCGCGGACCGCGCGTCACCGTAGCCCGACAGGAGACCCAGCAGCACACTCGCGTCGAGCTCGTCGCCGCCGGCCCATCGGACGTAGCTCTTCCGCTCCCTCGAGTAGCACTCGCCTTCGATGAAGTCTGCTACGGCGACGGCCTGTTCGTCCCACTGGGCCCGGTGACGCGATGGGATCAGACCGTGCTCGGCCAGGCGTGCGGCCCGGTCCAGCGCAACCCAGCACATCATCTTCGAGTGGGTGAAGTGCGCCGGCTCGCTGCGCACCTCCCAGATCCCCGCGTCCGGGGAGCGCCAGAGCCGGCAGACCAGGTCCGCGGTCTGGGCAAGGCGCCAACCGATGTCGGCGTCCACCCGATGGCCGGCCTCGGCGTAGAGCCACGCCGTGTGGAGGAGCTCGCCATAGGTGTCCAGCTGGAGCTGGGCAGCCGCCGCGTTGCCCACCCGGACCGGCCGCGACCCGCGGTAGCCGGGCAGCGGCAGCGTCTGCTCGCGGGCGCGGGCCCCGCCGTCGAGCCGGTACAGCGGCTGCAGCCGTGGGCGGGTCAGCTGTGAGGCGTGCATGAGCCACCAGAAGTACGCCTGCGCCTCGGGGGTGCAGCCCAGGCGGAGCAGCGCGTCGAGGGTGAAGGCGGCGTCGCGGACCCAGCAGAACCGGTAGTCCCAGTTCCGCACTCCGCCGATGTCCTCGGGCAGCGACGTCGTCGCGGCGGCGGCCAGGGCCCCCGACGGGGCGTGCACCAGCAGCTTGAGCGCGAGCGCGCTCCGGACCACCGGCTCGTGCCACGGGCCTTCATAGCGCCCGGCACCTTGCCACCTCCGCCACGTGGCCAAGGTCGTGGCGTAGCGGTCATCGAGCTCGTCGCGACCGGGAAAGACCAGCGGTTCCTGATGGGCTGCGCACAGCGCTATCACCGACGCCGACCCGGGACGGGTCTCGAACGTGCCGCCGACCCAGTCACTGCCCAGCTCGGGGACGCCGGCATCGAACGCGCAGACGGCCACGGCATCGGCGCCGGAGGAGAACACCGGCACGTCGTACCGCCTGGCCAGCCGCGTGTGCCGCTGGCCGTCGCCGAACCGCGGCCTGACCCGCCAGCTCATCGTGACCTGCCCCGCGACCCCCTCGACCCGGCGCTGCACCTCGCGCAGGGGACACAAGCCCGCGCCGCCGTCGAGGCTCATCGAGTCCGAGAGCGTGACGACCCCGGTCGTCGTGGTGAACGTGGTCTCCAGCACGTTCGTGCCCGGCAGGTACCGACGGGAGACCTCACCTGCGACGGTGGGGGCCAGCGTGAAGGAACCGCCCTGTTCCGCATCGAGGAGGGCGGCGAACATGCTCGACGAGTCCAGGTTCGGCACGGCGAGCCAGTCCATCGTGCCGTCCCGGGCCACGAGCGCCACCGTGCGGCCGTCCCCGATGGCCGCGTAGGAGCGCAGGGGCGCATAGCCGTCGACTCGGATCATGAATGTCCACCTTGACGCGATGTTGCCGTCCTGCACAGCCTACGAGCATCTCGTCGTGGGGAGATGCCTTCGGCCACATCTAGTATCAGAACCAAAACGGTTCCTATAGTGAACCTCGACGTGGAGGCTCCACGGCTGTGCAGGCGAACGCCGGTCACCTCGGCGGGGGAACCCGCAGCGAGATCCACACAGCCTTGGCGGGCCGTGCCGAGGTGTTGCGCCAGCGGTGTGGATGCTCCGTCCGCAGATGCAGGGAGTCTCCCCGCCGGAGCCGGTAGGTGGCGTCGACCTCGAACTCCATGGAGCCGCTGACCAGGTACACGAGCTCCTCGCCCGGCTGCACCAGGGGCGCCCTTCCGCTGTCGCGACCCGGAGGGATCGTCACGATCGACGCCGAGAGCGCGAAACGGCCGAGCGGCCCGGCGAGGTTCTGCCTCGTCAGGCCGCCTCGCGAGGGGAGCAGGGTGGCGCGGTCGTTGGCGCGCACGAGCACGACGGGCGATGCTTCGTCACGGTCCTCCTCCACGAAGTAGCCCACCGAGCGACCGAGGGCCTGCGCCAGCCGCATCAGGGTGGTGACGGTCGGGACCATGGCGTTCCGTTCGATCTTGTGGATCGCCGCCGCGGAGACGCCGGAGCGCTCCGCCAGCTGCTGCAGGGAGAGGCCCGCGCCCTGGCGCAGGAGATGAACCTTCGCCCCGATCCCCGCGATGATCTCGTCCAAGGGTCCCTGGCTCCTCACGTCGGCTCCTGGCCCGCCGGTCTGCCCGAGTAGGATAGAGGATGATCCGTCCATCATCATGGAGGCAGACCGTCGGTCACCACACGGCGGCGACACGGACTCGCCTCCGACTCGCTCCAGGAGGACAGCCGGATGGCGAAGGCACCGACCGTCAGGGCGGCGCGAGTCTACGACCCCCCCGCTCCGACCGATGGCACTCGCGTCCTCGTGGACCGGGTGTGGCCGCGCGGGATGCGCAGGGAGGATGCGCACATCGAGCACTGGTGCAAAGAGGTCGCACCCTCGACCGAGCTGCGCACGTGGTACGCACATGACCCGGCGCTGTACGCGGAGTTCGCACGCCGCTATCGCTCCGAGCTCGACGATCCCTTGCGGGCCGCAGCGCTGCGGCAGCTCCGGGTGCTCGCCGAGGCGGGCCCCCTGACTCTCCTCACGGCGACCAAGGCGGTCGAGATCAGTCAGGCCGCTGTCCTCGCTGACGTCCTACGAGGGCCGTGACCGTCCGACCGGACCGCGGGCACGACCGGGCACCGTGCTGCCCGCACGCGTGCCTCTATCACGGGGCGCGGGCGGGTCAGCCCGGTTGACGTCCGGCCACGCATCTCAGGTGTTGTAGAGGCGAGGGGCGATGATGTGCCGCGGCAGCACCGTGGGAGCCGGGTGGGCAACCACCACGTTGATGCCGTCGGGATCGCGGCCGCACACGAACGTCACTCCCCCGCTGGTGTACCGGTCCGGGCCGGCGCCGTGCTCGCCCAGGACGCGCTCCACGGTGTCGAGTGCCTCAGCACTGTCCGTGGACCACATCAGACACTGCAGGCCGATGTGTCCCGAAGGGTGCTGCGCCCTGGACCCCTTTGCGACGAGGTACATCTGGAAGCCGTCCGGGCTGACCAGCAGAGCGGCCCCCGGATCCCGGACCGCCTCCCGGCAGGCGAACACCTCGCCGTAGAAGGCGACCGACCGGTCCAGCTGCGCCACGAAGATGACCGACGACACCAGTCGCACAAGCGGATCCACTGCTCTCCTCTTGGCTCCTCGACCTGGGTTTCCCTGTGCCTCTCACCAGGTTCGCACTGGGCGGGAGGGCCGGCAGCGTCAGCGGCCGGTCGACTTCGGAGCCGTTCGTTGCCCCCGAGCGGCAACGTCGCGCTCTCGGCGAACCCCCGACACACGGTGAGGGTCGATGGTCCCGGAGCGCGGCCCGCGGCCAGGGCGCGATGCAGCCTCGGTCAGTCGGAGCCCAGCGCAGCACCTGGGCCGGGCAGCTCGTGTTCCGGCCATCCCAACAGCTTCGCGCCGAGCACCGCAGCGTGGAGGATGAACCGGTGCGAGGGCTCCACGGGGTCGTGCGCGGTCAAGGCCCTGACACGGTCCAGCCGGTAGGTGACGGCTCGAACGGACAGGTGCAGCCGCAGCGCCGTCGCGGTGTTGACCCCGCCGCACTCGAAGTACGCCTCCAGGGTGTCGAGAAGTGGCCGGGCGCCACCGCGTGCCTCGCGCAGCGGGCCCAGGACCGAATGGACGAGGTCGACGATCGCGGGCTGGTCGCGGAACAGGACCCGGTAGATGAGGAGATCCTGTCCTTCCACCACCGGGCTCTTCAGCTGCATGCGGGTTGCGGTGTTGAGTCCCTCCCTCGCCTCCTCGTAGGAGCGCGCGATCCCGTACGCGCCGGGGTGCGCCCGCCCCACGGCTACCCGCCACGTCCCTCCACGACGTTGGCGGCTGAGCTCGCTGTGGATGAGCCCGCCGAGGGTTGCCGGCGGCCTGGCGCGGCTGCTGCTTCCCGTCGATGCTCGCGCCGTGTCGCCGGGAGCGAGGACGACGACGAACCCCTCCTTCGTCGTCACGAGCACGTCCCGATCCCCGACCCGGTCCAGGAGGACGCGTTCCAACGAACGGGTCGCGGCCTCGATCGACGCGAACCGCTGCTCGGGTCGCGCCAGGGCGACCTGGTGCGCGCGGGTCAGGTCCAGCCCGAAAGGCTCCGCGCGCTCCACCAGCTCGCCCAGGTGGGCGTCACCGCGAAGCAGGTCCTCGATGAGCTCTCGCCGAAGCGTCTCCTCCCACCGGACCATCTCGCGACCGGCTTCGGCATGTCCCTCGGCGAAGGTGGCAACGGCTTCCTCCATGACCAGCAGCAGAGCCTCGGCCGCCGACCGGACTGCTGCGCTGTCCCGTTCGCGGATCACCGCCGGCAGCTCGAGCCACACCCGCCGCGCCGCGGAGAGATACAGGTCAGCGCCCCTCCGCGTGGAGATCCCCGACTCGGCCGCACGCCGGCCCAGGAGTCGCACCGCCTCCAGGTCGCCGGGAGCGGGGCGTTGTCCGAACGTGGCCGCATCGGCGAGCATCGGCAGGTAGTCACCGAGGAACTCCTCCGGCACGTCGCCGGCGTCGCGGCTGGCACCCTTCGCCACATCCTTCAGCCACTCGTCGTCGTGCGCCTCGGGAGGCACGCCCTTCCGAGCCGATCGGCCGGCAGCGGAGTCGCCGATGTCTGCCATGCACGTCCGTTCGCTCGACCGATGGGGCCCCACCAGTAGACGCCCGGTTGCCGGGCACCGGCAACCGGCTGCCGGCCGAGCAAGGCCAGCGGCATGTTGCTGGGGACCGGCAGCGACAGGACGCGTTCTTGGCCGGTCATCGACGCTGGCAGGCCGACCGCTGTGGGGCATCGTGGCAAGCACCCTGACGCGTCCTTCTCCGCCAACCCACTCCGAGTAGAGAGGTGCTGACGATGGCTACCATCCCCCGGCCCGAGGACGTCGCGAGCCCCGCGCGGCACGGAGCCGCGACGTCCCGGCAGGCGTTCCTCCTCTTGCGCACCGTCTTCACGGTGGCCCCGATCATCTTCGGCCTGGACAAGTTCACCAACGTGCTCACCGACTGGCCGCAGTACCTGGCCCCGTGGATCGACGACCTGGTTCCGGGCACCGCGCAACAGGCGATGTACGCCGTCGGCGTCGTCGAGGTCATCGCCGGCGTCGCCGTGGCAGTGCTGCCGCGTTACGGCGCGCTGCTGGTAGCCGCCTGGCTGGCCGGCATCATCGCCAACCTGGTGTCGATCGCCGACTACTACGACGTCGCGCTGCGCGACGTCGGCCTCCTCGTCGGTGCACTGGCCCTGTCACGTCTCGCGGCAGAGCACTCACCGCGCACCATCCGAAGCATGGTCAGGCGATGACGATGTCGCCTGCACGCATCGCAGAGGGCTCGCACGAAGGGGTCGGTGTCGACCCTTCGGCCCTGAGGAACCTCTCGATCCGAGAGCTCGTGCACCAGCTGGCCGCGATCGAGGACGCCCTGCGCGACGCTCAGCCACGGGTCACCGAGGGCGCGACCAGACCCGCCCCGGACCGACATCCGGTCCTGCTCCGGCAGAGGGCGCTGGTCCGCGAGCTCCGTCTGCGCCGGCTCGCGCTGCGCCGACGTGCCGGATCCGCTGACCGCGGTGTCTAGCGGCCGCAACGGCTGATGCACCGGAGCCGGGGCTGCTACGCGGCTAGGTTCCCTGCTGCAGGATGCGGATGGCGTTGCCGAACGGGTCGCGAACGCCCATGTCGACGCCGTAGAAGTGCTCGGTGGGTTCCTGGGTGAAGTCGGTGACGCCGCGCTCGCGGAGAGTGTCGTACATGGCGCGAGCGTCATCGGTGGTGAACACGAGCCCGCCGAGGGCGCCCTTGCTGACCAGCTCGCGCAGGCGCTCGCCCGTCTCTGCGTCATGGAGGGGCGGGCCGGGCTGCTCGAGCGAGATCTCCGTGGCGTGGTCGCCGGGAGCCCGAACGGTCAGCCAGCGGTAGTCGCCCTGTTGGACGTCACTGCCCTTCTCGAGCCCGAGCTTGTTGACGTAGAAGTCGAGCGCCTCCTCCTTGTCGAGGACATAGATGGACGCGACATTCAGCCTGCTGATCATCGTGGTCTCCTGCGCCGTTCCGGATGAGACGACCCCAATCCTAAGGAGCCGCCTCCCGGGCCGGCTTCTCCAGAACTGCTCGACCGTCCTGGCCGCCCAGGGCTGCCGAGGGACGCAGGGCGGCCAGCTGGACGCAGTGCGGCGCCACGATCGGGCCGTGCCCCCTCCGGTAGGCGCTCGGGGTCTCGCCGACGATCTCCGTGAAGGTGCGGCTGAACGTCCCGAGGCTGGCGAAACCGACCGCGAGGCAGACCTCGGTGACCGTACGGTCGGTCTCGCGGAGCAGGAACATCGAGCGCTCGACCCTGCGGCGCTGCAGGTAGCGGTGAGGCGTCTCGCCGAAGACGGAGCGGAAGCAGCGGCTGAAGTGGGCGGGCGAGATGTGCGCCAGCGCAGCGACCGTTCCCACGTCGAGAGGCTCGGCGTAGGCGCGGTCCATCGCGTCCCTGGCGCGAAGCAGGCGCCGGTTGAGGTCCTCGGTCTCGCGGCTCACCCACCAACGCTACGCGACAGGGTGCCGTCTGCCGGTCGACGCCGTCAGCGCTCGTCGAGCATGACCTCGATGGAGTAGTCCTGGGCTCGGTAGCAGTGGTCGCCGTACTCCACCGGGGAGCCGACGGCGTCGAAGGCCGTGCGCGACATCGTGAGGACGGGCTGTGAGGGAGTGAGGTTCAGGTGCTTGCGCTCCGGGCCCGTCGGCGGGCGGGCCCCGATGCGCTGGTGGGCGACGACGGGCTTGCCGCCTCGGGCGCGGAGCAGCGCGTAGAGCCCGTCACGCTCGAGGTCCTCGCGGCTGAGGTCGGAGTACGCCGGCGGCAGCCAGTTGCGCAGGATCGCGAGGGGCCTGTCGCCGTCGAGGCGCAGCCGGACGAGATGCAGCAGCGCCGTGTCGGCCGGCAGTCCCATCGCGGCCGCGGCCGCCTCGTCGCACGTCACCTCGTGGGTCAGCACCACGGTGCGGGGGTCCCCCGACCCCTCACGCCGCAGGTCGTCGTACAGGCTGGTGAGCTCGGCCCGCCGGTGGATCTGGCGCCCGGCGACGGTCGTGCCCAGCCCCCGGCGACGCAGCAGCAGCCCCTGCGAGACCAGCTCCTGGATGGCCCGCCGGACTGTCGGCCGGGACAGGCCGAGGCGGTCCGCCATGGCGAGCTCGTTCTCGAACGGGTCGCCCGGCTGCAGGTCCCCGCATGCGATGGCCGCGCTCAGCTGCTGGGCCAGCTGGTGGTAGAGCGGGACCGGCGTCTCGCGGTCGATGCGGACGTCAACGGGCTTGGTCATGGCCGCAGGGTACCGACGAGCCCGTGCCATGCACGATTGTGCTCATGTCAGCACACCCGTGTGTCCTCACCTCGGGCTCTTGACCACGAGCACCGGCACGTCGGCGTCGAGGATGAGGTTCTGGGTGACGCTCCCGAGGAACGCCTTGCCCACCGGGGAACGCCGCCGGGCGCCGATGACCAGCAGGTCCGGTCGCAGGTCGTCGACGGCACGGAGGAGGGCCGCGGACACGTGGGCGGTGTCACCTCCGCCGGCGACCAGGAGCACATCCCAGGGGATGTCGGGCAGTGCCGCGGTGGTCAGCGCCTTCTCCACCGCGTCGGAGATGCCGGCCCGGTTCGCCTCCGCGATGTCGTTGTCGAGCGACTCGACGACGTGCACGACGACGAGTCCCGTGCGACGGTACGAGGCCTGACGGGCTCCTTCCTCGAGGGCGAGCGCGCTCGAGCTGCGGGTGTGGTGGGCGACGGCGACGCTCATGACGCCACCCCGCTCACTTCTGCAGCTCGTGCGAGAGCTCGGTGAGCTCGTCGCCGCCGGCCATCTGGCGGGTCAGCTCGTCGAGGGCCACCTCGGACCGCTTCTTGTCGAGCACGGCCTGGCCGAGCTTGAGGATGACGAAGTGGTTGCCGACGAGGTAGGCGTGGTGCGGGTTGTGCGTGATGAAGACGACCCCGAGCCCGGCGTCACGGGCTGCCGCCGTGTACTTCAGGACGACGCCGGACTGCTTGACGCCGAGGGCCGCGGTGGGCTCGTCGAGGATGAGCACGCGCGCCCCGAAGTAGACCGCCCGGGCGATGGCCACACACTGCCGCTGACCGCCGGAGAGGTTGCCGATGGGCTGGTTGATGTCCTTGACGACGATCCCCATCTTGCGCAGCTCCTGGTCGGCGATCTCCTTCATCTCGCTGATCTTGAGCGGCGCGAGCGGGACGGACGACCCGGTGATCTCGGAGCCGAGGAAGAAGTTGCGCCAGACCTCCATGAGGCTGACGACGGCCAGATCCTGGTAGACGGTCGCGATGCCGTGCCCCAACGAGTCACGGGGGCTGGTGAACTGGACCTCCTTGCCGTCGACCTTCATCGTTCCCTCGTTGTGCGGGTGCAGCCCCGAGATGATCTTGATGAGCGTCGACTTGCCCGCGCCGTTGTCTCCGAGGACGCAGGTGACCTCTCCCGCGTTGACCGTCAGGTTGATGCCCTTGAGCGCCCGGATGGCACCGTAGGTCTTGCCGATGTCGATCATCTCGACGAGCGGCTCGCCCTCGTACAGCCCAGGATCGGCGTGCTCGTGAAGGGTGTCGGTCATGTCAGCCCACCTTTCGGGCGCTCGAGAGTCGCTTGACGTAGAGGTTGACCATCACCGCGAGCAGGAGCATGACGCCGAGGAAGGCCTTGAACCAGTTCGGGTCCCACCCGGCGTACACGATGCACAGGCTCGTCATGCCGAAGATGAAGGCACCGATGGCCACGCCGATGGCGTTGCCGTAGCCGCCGGTCAGGAGCGTGCCACCCACGACGGCGGCGATGATGTAGAGGAACTCGTTGCCGACGCCGTTGCCGGCCTGGAGGGTGTTGTAGTTGTACAGGTAGTGCATGCCGGCGAACCAGCCGAGGAACGCCACGGTCATGAAGAGGCCGACCTTCACCCGGGTGACGGGCACACCGACCGCACGAGCCGACGCGGCGTTGCCGCCGACGGCGAAGAACCAGTTTCCGATCCTGGTGCGCTGCAGCACGTAGGCCGAGAGTGCCACGAAGAGCAGCCACCAGATGACGGTGATGGACAGCGTCACCGAGCCGATCTGCCACTCGTGGGCGAAGATCCAGTTGAGCGAGTCGTAGCCGGCCATCTGGTTGATGTTGGGGCTGGACACGGACCCGGTGACGAGCTTGGTCACGCCGAGGTTGGCGCCCTGCAGGACGAAGAAGGTACCCAGCGTGATGAGGAAGCTGGGAATCCCGGTGCGCATGACCAGGTAGCCGTTGAGGAACCCGATCCCCAGGCAGAGCACCAGAGACAGGATCGCGCCGACCCACAGGTTGATCCCGAGCTGGTAGCAGAACATCGCGTTGAAGAGCCCAGCCGTGGTGACAAGGACGCCGGCGGAGAGGTCGAACTCGCCGCCGATCATCAGCATGCCGACCGCGACGGCAACGATGCCGATCGTCGAGGACTGGTAGAGGACGGTGAAGAAGGACGCGGGGGTGCGGAAGGCCGGCGCGACGACGAGGAAGAAGATGAAGATGACGACCGCCGCGACGAGGGCCCCGACCTCGGGTCGTGCGAGAAGCCGGTTCGACCAGCCCAGGGTGACCCGGTTGGACGCCTCGGCATGGGCCGGGGGGGAAGGGTCGGTTTTGACGGGGGTGCTACTCATGACAGCTCCAGTGCTGTTCGGCGGGGGCCGGGCTGGCCGGGCGGACCGGAGGCGCCCGGCCCCCTGGAGGCGGTTAGCGAGTGTTCTGCTTGATGAACGGGAGGACCTGGGCGATGTTCGCCTTGTCGACGAAGGACGGCCCGGTCAGCACGGCCTGGCCACCACCGAGGATGTTGCCGTTCTTCTTGAACAGGTAGAGCTGGGTGATGGCCATGTAGCCCTGCAGATAGGGCTGCTGGTCGATGAACCACTGGATCTTGCCGTCGCTGACCGCCTGGGCCGCATCAGGGTTGGTGTCGAACGTCCCGATCTTGACGTTCGCCCCCGCGGTCTGGGCCGCCTTGATCGTGTCGAGGGCCTGCGGTGCGCCGAGGGTGATGACCCAGTTGATCGACTTGTCCTGGGTCAGCTTGGCCTGGATGGCGCTGGTGACGGCGGCGTCGTCGGCGCCGTTGACCTGCAGGTTCTCCGTGTTGGGGA
The DNA here is from genome assembly GCF_056755255.1 of Monashia sp. HAY1-5C. Classification (NCBI taxonomy): domain Bacteria; kingdom Bacillati; phylum Actinomycetota; class Actinomycetes; order Micrococcales; family Intrasporangiaceae; genus Intrasporangium; species Monashia sp. HAY1-5C. Next base: position 17,665 of record NZ_JBPGXG010000096.1, read on the forward strand.
AGGAGTCCTTGACGCCGGCGCAGCGGTCCTCGAGGGCCACCGACCCGGTCTGCTGGATGGTGCACAGGATCTTCGTGGCGCCGTCGTCGGCGGCGCGCTTGCCCGCCTGCTGACCCGCCAGCTTCTCGTTGGAGGCGAAGTGCGTCAGTGCTCCCGCCTTCTGGAAGAAGTCGATGCCGGAGTTGAACGTGTCGACGGGGATGCCGGCCGCCTCGGCCTTCTTGATCGTCGGGATGAGCGCGTCCGGGGTGACCAGGGTCGTGGCGATGCCGTCGACCTTGGAGTCGATGGCGTTCTGGATCAGCACCGCCTGCTTGCTGGCGTCCGGGTCCGAGGAGTACTTCAGCGTGGCACCGGTGTCCTTGGCGGCCTGCTGCGCGCCGGCCTTGATGCGGTCCCAGAACGTGTCACCCGGCGTCTCGTGCGTGATCATGGCGCTGTCTCTTATACACATCTGACGCTGCCGACGACGGA
>NZ_JBPGXG010000097.1:0-17739 GCF_056755255.1 Monashia sp. HAY1-5C
TCCGTCGTCGGCAGCGTCAGATGTGTATAAGAGACAGGGCCCGTCCGGTGTCTGCGCGCCGACGAACGGCGGACATGACGAAGGGGAGGGCGCAGGACCCTCCCCTTCGTGCTGGCCGTACGACTCACGGACCTTCGGGTTCGTGGTGCGATCGTGTGGGAGAGAACATCCTCGCTTTGCACCTCCATCCGATCGGTGGTCGGTTCTTCGACCGTAGAGCCTGACGGCGAGGTCCGTAAAGGGCACGCGGCGTGCGGTCCGCAAAGTGTCCACCTTGCGAGACAGCATCGATGCTGCGAGGCAGTCAGAGACAGCCAGAGACAGTGCGTGACAGTCAGAGACAGTCCGAGACAGTCCGAGACAGTCAGAGACAGTCAGAGACAGCGCGACGCCGAGGCACTGAGGCGTCATCCCCAGCCGAGCTCGTGCAGGTGCGCGTCGTCCATGCCGAAGTGGTGGGCCACCTCGTGCACGACCGTCACGGCGATCTCCTCGCGCAGCTCCTCGATGCTCGCGCAGAATCGCTCCAGGGGTCCCTTGAAGATGGTGATCCGGTCCGGGAGGGAACCCGCCGACCACCACTCGCCTCGCTCGGTCAGGGGCGTTCCCTCGTAGATGCCGAGCAGGTCGGGGTCCTCGGCCGGCGGCTCGTCCTCGACGAGGACCACGACGTTGTCCATGGCCCGTGCCAGCTCCTCGGGGATGAGGTCGAGGCCGTCGGCGACCGCCTCGTCGAACTCGGCATCGGACAGCTGGTGCACGGCAGCAGTCTCGCACGATGCCAGGCACCGGCATGCTGCAGCCGACGCTCGCCGGCGAGATGCCCCGCAGACGCCGATGGCCCCGACCCGTTCGGGTCGGGGCCATCGGGTGTGCCGATCGGGGCGTCCGGACCGGCGGCTCAGTCGTGGTGGCGGTCAGCCTTGACGGTCTCGCGCTCGCTGCCCGCACGGGACTCGATGGCCTCGTGCTCACCCGCGGGGGCGGCGACGTGCCCGTCGTGCTCGTGGTGCGCGGCCTCGAGCTCGGACGGCGTCGGCGGAGCGACCCGGTCCTTGAAGTAGAAGTGCGAGAACTTGGCGCGCAGGCGCTCCTTGCGCGCGATCGGGCTGTCGACCCCGTTGGCGTCCTTGCCCGCCGTGAGCTGCAGCGGCTCGGCCGACTCGTGCTGGACGAGCACCCAGCGCTCCTCGGGCGTCAGCGGTGCGTGGATCTCCTCGAAGCGACCGTCGGCGTACCGCCAGATCGTGCCCGTCTCGCGGCCGTGCAGGACCTTCTGGCGGTCGGCCCGCTGCAGGCTGAGGCAGATGCGCTTGGTGATCATGAAGGCGATCGGCGGACCGATGAAGAACAGCAGGCGCAGGGACTGGGTGATGTCGTTGATCGACAGGTGCAGCTTGATCGCCATGAGGTCGTTGCCGGCGGCGAAGAAGAGGACCACGTACATCGTGATGCCGGCGACGCCGATTGCCGTGCGCGTCGGGGCGTTGCGAGGACGGTCGAGCAGGTGGTGCTCGCGCTTGTCGCCCGTCACCCAGGCCTCGACGAACGGGTACGCGCCGATCAGCGTCCACATGATCGGCAGGAGCAGGATCGAGCCGGGGAAGATGTTCATGCTCCACGTGAAGCCGAAGGTCTCGAACTCGAGCCAGCCGGGCAGCAGGCGCAGCGCACCGTCGGCGAAGCCCATGTACCAGTCGGGCTGCGACCCCGCGGTGATCGGCGACGGGTCGTAGGGACCGTAGGCCCAGATCGGGTTGATCGTCACGACCGCGGAGATGAGCGCGATGACACCGAAGACGATGAAGAAGAAGCCGCCGGCCTTGGCGACGTACACCGGCAGGAGCGGGTAGCCGACGACGTTGTTGTTCGTGCGGCCCGGGCCGGGGAACTGGGTGTGCTTGTGCACGAACACCAGCAGGATGTGCGCCGTGAAGAGGCCAACGAGGATGGCCGGGATGAGCAGGACGTGTGCCGAGTAGAGGCGCGGGATGATCGCCTCGCCGGGGAACGCGCCACCGAAGATGAAGTAGGCCATGTACGAGCCGATGACCGGCACCGACTGGACGAACCCGTTCATGGCTCGGATGCCGGTGCCCGAGAGCAGGTCGTCGGGCAGCGAGTAGCCGGCGAAGCCCTCGATGCAGGCGAGCATCGACAGGATGGTGCCGAAGACCCAGTTGATCTCGCGCGGCTTGCGGAAGGCGCCGGTGAAGAAGACCCGGGCCATGTGCACGAAGACGGACACGATGAAGATCAGCGCCGCCCAGTGGTGGATCTGCCGGATGAGCAGACCACCGCGGATGTCGAACGAGATCGCGAGCGTCGAGCGGTACGCGTCGGACATCGTGATGCCCTGGAGCGGCACGTACGAGCCGTCGTACACGACCTGGCTCGCGCTCGGGACGAACCAGAAGGTGAGGAAGGCGCCGGTCAGCAGGCAGACGATCATCGAGTACATCGCGATCTCGCCGAGCATGAACGACCAGTGGTCCGGAAAGACCTTCTTGGCCAGGAACGACACGCCCTTGGCGGCGCCGAGGCGGTCGTCGACCCAGCCGGCGATGCCTCCGAGCGGCCTGGTGGCCGAGGCTCGCTCGTCGGCCTGGCGGTCGCCGGCGCGCAGGGCGTCGGCAGGACGGGTGGAGTGGATGGTGCTCATCGCGCACGCTCCCAGAAGCTCGGTCCGACGGGCTCGTGGAAGCCCTCGGGGGCGACGAGGTACCCCGCGTCGTCGACGGTGATCTTGAGCTGCGGCAGCGGCCGGCGGGCCGGGCCGAAGATGACCTTGCAGTCCTCGGTGAGGTCGAAGGTCGACTGGTGGCACGGGCAGAGCAGGTGGTGCGTCTGCTGCTCGTAGAGGCCCACCGCACACCCCACGTGCGTGCAGATCTTGGAGTAGGCGACGACACCCTCGACGCCCCAGTCCTTGGCCTTCTGCACCTTGATGTCGTTCGGGTCGAGACGGATGAGGATGACCGCCGCCTTGGCCTTGGCCTCGAGGACGTGCTTGCCCTCGTCGAGGTACTTCTGCAGCGTCTCGGGCATGACGTGGAAGACCGACCCGAGGGTGACCTCGTCGAGGCGGATCGGGGTCATCTCCGGGTCACGCATGAGGCGGACGGGCTTGCCGCCGTTGTTGTCCTTGGGGTCCCAGATCGTGTGCTTGAGCTCCTCCACCGTGACCGGTCCGAGGGAGCCGGCGACCTGCAGGCCCAGCGGGAGCGCGAACAGGCCGAGCGCGCCGCCGAGGGTGTACTTCAGCACGGGACGGCGGGCCATCTGGGTCGACTCGACGCCGGCCGCGACGACCTGGACGGCCTTGGCGCGCTCCTCGCTCGTGGACGCCTGGAGGTGGCGCTCCTCGACGATCTCCTCGTCGGACATCAGGGTCTTGGCCCAGTGCACCGCACCGATGCCGATGAGGAAGATCGCGAACCCGAGCGACAGGCCGAGGACGATGTTCTGCGTCTTGGTCTTGCCGACGCCGGGGAGGAAGAAGGTGGCCTCGTCGGGGATGGCGAAGTAGCTGACGAGGAAGACGAGCGTGGCCAGCATCGACAGGCCGAAGAGCGTCGCGACCTGGCGCTCGGCACGCTTGGCGGCCCGGGGGTCGTCGTCGGCGGCGCGGTGGATGTGCGGCGGCAGCCCCGGGTTCTCGAAGCTGTCGGCCCCCGGCCGGGGCTCGAGAGCGCCCGACTCGGACCCGGGCGCGAGCGCCGTGCCCGCTCCGGTGTGCGTCGTCTCGTTGTCGTTCATCGGGTGGTGGTCCTGTCGTCGTGCGTGATCGGGACGATGCGGTGGGCGCTCATGCGGCCTTCTTGCCGAGCCAGACGGCGCAGGCGATGAGGATGCCGAGACCGAAGACCCACGCGAAGAGGCCCTCCGAGACCGGCCCGAGGTTGCCGAGCGTCAGGCCGCCGACGTTGGTCTCGTTCTCCTGCGCCTTGAGGTAGGAGATGACCTTCTGCTTGGCCTCGGGAGTCAGGTTGGTGTCGTTGAAGACGGGCATCGACTGCGGCCCGGTGAGCATGGCCTCGTAGATGTGCGTGGGCGTCGTCTCCTGCAGCGACGGCGCGTACTTGCCGCGCGTCAGCGCGCCGCCGGCGCCGGCGAAGTTGTGGCACATGGCGCAGTTGACGCGGAAGATCTCGCCACCCTCGGCGATGGCCTTGTTGTTCTCCTCCGAGCCCGGCTCGAGGACCTTGGTGGACGCCGCGTCCGGCACGGCGGGACCCGGGCCGAGGGAGGCGACGTAGGCGGCGAGGGCGCTGATCTGCTCCTGGGAGAACTTCACCTTGTTCACCGGAGCCTGGACGTTCGGCGCCGCCAGCGGCATGCGGCCCGTGCCGACCTGGAAGTCGACGGACGCCGCGCCGACGCCGACGAGGGACGGACCCGACTTCGTGCCCTGGGCGTTGAGACCGTGACACGTGGCGCAGTTGGCGAGGAAGAGGTTCTTGCCCTCGGCGACCGTGTCGGCGGCGACGGATGCGGCCGCGTTGGCGTCCTTGGGCGCGAGGAAGGAGTAGGCGCCTCCGGTCACGAGAAGGCCGAGCAGCAGCAGCACCGCGATCGCGGCGGGGTGTCGGCGTCGGGCGGCCAAGGCTTTCACTGAGTCTTCCTGTCGTCCAAGGGGGTCACGGGTCGTGGTGGGGCGGAAGGGCGTTCGCCGGACGGGTCCGCGTCAGCGCAGGATGTAGATCGTCGCGAAGAGCGCGATCCAGACCACGTCGACGAAGTGCCAGTAGTAGGAGGTGACGACGGCGCCGGTGGCGTTGGCGTGCGTGTAGCGACGCGTCGTGAAGGTGCGGGCGATGATGAGCAGGAAGGCGATGAGGCCGCCGGTCACGTGGAGCCCGTGGAAACCGGTGGCCATGTAGAAGACCGAGCCGTACGCGTCCGAGCTCAGCGTGACGCCCTCGTGGACGAGCTCGGCGTACTCCATGACCTGGCCGGCGATGAAGAACGCGCCGAAGAGGTAGGTCAGGACGTACCACTCGCGCATGCCCCACGTCCTGAGGTCGAGGAGCTTGCCGGTGCGGGCCTTCTGGCCCCGCTCGGCCTTCCAGACACCGAGCTGGCACCACACCGAGGAGACGACCAGGACGAGGCAGTTGACGCTCGCGAAAGGCAGGTTGAGCTTCTCGGTCTGCTGGGCCCAGAGCTCACCCCGCACGGAGCGGAGCTGGAAGTACACGGCGAACAGACCCGCGAAGAACATGAGCTCGCTGGAGAGCCAGACGATGGTGCCGACGGCAACCATGTTCGGGCGGGTCGCCGGGCCGTGGACGGCCGGGCTCGCTACTGCGCTGGAAGGAACTGCTGATGCTGTCGCCACGTTGGACATTATTCCCACATTCATGGACGCGGATGCGAGCGACCCCCCCGATTGCCGGGACGCTGCCGGGGATTCGTGACCATTCCGACACGTCCGGGTCGCCGTGTCCACCGGCCGCCGGCGAGAGGTCCGGTTCACGCGACGTCACGGCGCGGTGCCACGGCGCTCGTGGGTCGTACCGGGATCGTGCCGGGATCGTGCCGGGATCGTGCCGAAGGCGGTGCCGAAGGAGTGCCCCCGGGCCACCGGTACGGCTTCCCGGCCACCGGGAGGGTCCCGCGGACGCGGGTGTGCGGGCCGGTAGCATCTGGCGCATGACCGCCTCGAACGACACCGCAGCGCAGGGCACCTCCACCGACGTCGTGACGTCGTCCGGTGGCGCGCCCCGGCTGGCGCGGGTCAGCGTCCTGCTCTACAGCGACGACTACACGACGCGCGACGCCGTCCGGGCCGCCGTCGGTCGCCGCCCCGCCAAGGACGTCGAGGTGGTCCGCTGGCACGAGTGCGCCACGGCCGACGCGGTCATCAGCTCGGTCGAGGCCGAGCGGTTCGACATCCTCGTCCTCGACGGTGAGGCGGCCAAGGTCGGCGGTCTGGGTCTGGCCCGCCAGCTGAAGAACGAGATCTTCGAGTGCCCGCCGATCATCGTCCTGACCGGGCGCCCCCAGGACAGCTGGCTGGCCGCCTGGTCGCAGGCTGACCTCGCCGTGCCGCACCCCCTCGACCCGATCGCGCTGACGGCCGCCGTGACGACCCTCGCCCGCGCCGTCGTCCCCAACGCCTGAGCCCATGGGGTCCGACACGACGACGACCTGGCCGTCGGTCTACGCCGACCTCATCGCCGGGCGTGACCTCGACCGCGACACGGCCGCGTGGGCGATGGACCAGATCATGGCGGGGGAGGCGACCCCGGCGCAGGTGGCCGGCTTCCTCATGGGCCTTCGGGCCAAGGGCGAGAGCGTCGACGAGATGCAGGGCCTGGCCGAGCGGATGCTCGCCCATGCGCGGCGCATCGAGGTCCCGGGGCCCAGCGTCGACATCGTGGGCACGGGTGGGGACCGGGCCCACACCGTCAACATCTCGACGATGTCGGCCATCGTCGTGGCGGCGGCGGGGGTGCGCCTCGTCAAGCACGGAAACCGGGCCGCGTCGTCCTCGTCCGGCTCGGCCGACGTCCTCGAGGCGCTCGGCATCGACCTGTCGCTGACGCCCGAGCGCGTCGTCGAGGTCGCCCAGGAGGCCGGCATCACCTTCTGCTTCGCCCAGACCTTCCACCCGGGCTTCCGGCACACCGCCGTTCCGCGCCGCGACCTCGGCATCGGCACGGCCTTCAACTTCCTCGGCCCGCTGACCAACCCGGCCCAGCCGACGTATGCCGCCGTCGGGTGCGCCGACGCCCGGATGGCGCCCCTTCTCGCGGGCGTCTTCGCCGGCCGGGGCAAGGACGCCGCCGTCTTCCGGGGCGACGACGGGCTCGACGAGGTCACGGTGTCGACGACGACCACGGTCTGGTGGGTCCGCGAGGGCCGCGTCGCGGACCGGGTCGTGGACCCGACGCGCCTCGGCCTGCCCCTGCACCCGCTCGAGGCACTGCGCGGCGGCGACGCCGAGCACAACGCCGGGGTCGTGCGCGAGGTCTTCGCCGGAGCGCCCGGAGCCGTCCGGGACGCCGTGCTGCTCAACGCCAGCATCGCGCTGGCGCTGACCCGACCCGACTCGGGGACGGGTCAGGAGGACTTCGACGCGGACCTGCGCGCCGCGATGGACCTCGCGGCCCGCGCCATCGACGACGGTTCGGCCACGCGTGTCGTCGAGCGTTGGGTCGCGGCCACGCGGTCCTGACCGGGACGGCTGCCCGGCCGGTCAGCGCCGGGTCACTCGCCCTCGAGCCCCAGGCTGAAGGCGGCCTCGAGGTCATGGGCCGAGTACGTGCGGAAGGCGATGTGCGTCGACGTGCCGACGATGCCCTCGACCTTGTTGAGGCGGTCCGCGATGACGTCGGCGAACTCGTCGTGGGCCCGAACCCGGACCATGGCGATGAGATCGGCGTCGCCGGTGACGGAGTAGACCTCGGAGACGGCGGGGATGTTCGCGATCTCCTCGGCGACCTCGGGGATGCGGTCGACCTCGCAGTTGATCATGACGATGGCGGTGATCACGGGACACACCCTAGCCGTCGTCAGCCGGCGCGGCGCAGGCCGTGGCGCCGGGCCCCGGACCCCGCCGGGGCCGGGACGTCGTGGTCGAACCCGACGGCCTCGCGGGCCGACGCGACGGCCGGTTCGAGCTCGAGCCGGACCGCTCCGGCGCCACCGACCGGACACGTCCACGAGCCGTCGAGCTCGACGATCCGCACGCCCGGGGCCTCGAGCCAGCGCAGCAGGATCTCGGTCTCCTCGGTGAGCGCGGCCGGGCGTTCCGGTGTCGGGGGAGCGACGACCTCGGCGGTGGCCTGCATCGAGCGGACGTACGGCATCGGGTCGGCGCCGCGCGGGCTGACGACGGTGCCGGCGAGCCGGCCGTGACGGATGGAGACGAGCTCCCAGCCGCCGGTGTCGCTGCGGCGGGCGGCGACGATCTCGGGGGAGCGGGTCAACGGGGCGAGCCGTTGGGCGCGCGCTGCCCCCCTGACGAGCTGGAGGAAGCGGTCGCGGACCCGGGCGGCGTCCTCGAACCGCTCCTGGGAGGCGAGCTCCTCGAGACGGGAGCGCAGGCGCTCGGCCACCGGACGGGCGTCCCCGGTGAAGATCGAGGCGCACCCCGCCGCGACGACGGCGTACTCGTCGGGGCTCTGCGCACCCGTGCAGGGGGCGCCACAGCGTCCCATGTCGGCGAGCGCGCAGGCCGAGCCCCGGACACCCGTGAGGCGGCCGGTGCACTGACGCAACGGGACGACCTCGTGGACGGCGTCGACGGCGGCCTGGGCGGTGGCGCGCGTGCGGAACGGACCGATGTAGCTGGCGCCGTCGTCGCGGACCCGCCGCACGATCGACAGCCGGGGAAACCGCTCGTTCGTCAGCTTGACCCACATGACGCGTCGGCCGTCCTTGGAGCGCCGGTTGAACCGCGGCTTGTGCTCGTCGATGAGCCGCAGCTCGCGCACCTGAGCCTCGAGGGAGGTCTGGCAGACGACAGGGTGCACGGCCTGCGCCAGGCGGACCATCTCGGCCATCCGGCTGCGCTGCTCGGAGGCGGTGAAGTACGTGCGCACGCGGCTGCGGATGTCGCGGCTCGTGCCGACGTAGAGGACGCGGCCGCTCGCGTCCTTGAACAGGTAGACGCCGGGAGCGCTCGGGAGCGGGTCGGCGAGGAAGCGCTTGCGACGCTGGGCCGGCGTGACGCGGGAGGTGTAGCTCGACAGCTCCTCGAGCGTGTGGACGCCCAGGTTGCCGACCCGGCCGATGAGCCCGTGCAGGACGTCGACGGTGGCCCGGGCGTCGTGCAGGGCCCGGTGGTCGGGTGTCGTCGGAGAGCCGAAGACGTGGGCGAGCGAGGACAGCCGGTGGTTCGGCGACTCGTCGCGCACGACGAGCTGCCGCGCCAGCTGGAGCGTGTCGAGGACCGTGAACCCGGGCCACGGGGTGTCGGTCAGCGACGCCGCGGACTTGAGGAAGCCGATGTCGAACCCGGCGTTGTGGGCGACGAGGACGCTGCCCGCGGCGAACTCCAGGAAGGCCGGTAGCGCGCTGTCGATTCGCGGGGCGTCGGCGACCATGGAGTCCGTGATGCCGGTGAGGACCGAGATGAACGCCGGGATGGGCTCGGCGGGGTTGACGAGGGTCTGGAACTCGCCGAGCACCTCACCGCCGCGGACCTTGACCGCGCCGATCTCGGTGATGCCGCACTGGGCCGGGCTGCCCCCCGTGGTCTCGAGGTCCACGACGACGAACGTGACGTCGGCGAGCGCCGTGCCGAGGTCGTCGAACGTCGCCTGGAAGGAGTGCATGCCACCGACGGTAGGGGCCGCTGCCGACAACACCGCGCAGGCGCGGCGGTGGGAGCGTCCTTGGGGCCGTGGCACATCCGCGCCGTCGCCGCGCCGTCCCCGTGCCATCCCCGTGCCGTCGCCGTGCCGTCGCCGTGCCGTCCCCGTGCCGTCCCCGCGCCGTCCCCGGTGGCGGAGTGTCCCGACGGCAGGGCCGGTGACGTCGCCGGACAGGGCTGTCGGTGGTGGCTCATAGCGTGTCCGGTGACAGATCGCAACGAGAGACAGAAGGGTGGCCTGAGATGCTCGTCGACTGCCAGACGTGCCCCGTGCGCAACGTCCACTGCGCCGACTGCATGGTGACCGCGCTGTCGGCCCTGCCGATCCTGACGGCGCCGATGCCCTCGCCGGTTTCCGCTCCCGCCTCGGCCCGGACGGCCGACGAGCACACCGAAGCCTCCGGTGCCGAGGACCGCACCGTCCCGCTCGACCGCGCGGAGCGCCGGGCGGTCTCGGCGCTGCTCGGCGCCGGGCTGGTCAGCACCACGACGGCCAACGCGGCCCGGGCCGTGCTCGAGCCGCGTCCGACGAGGACCGAACGTTCGCGCCACGCCGGCTGACGGACAGCGTCCGGCGCCCCGTGCCACCATGGCGCGGTGGTGAGGTCCGGATGCGCGCGACTCGTCGCGGTGGTCGCCACGGGCGTCCTCGCCGCGACGTCGGCGGCGTGCTCCGCGGCGACCGGCCGGGCGGGGGCGTCGAGCGTAACGGCGGCCACCAGCTGGGTCGCCCGTCCTGCACCGGTCCCGCCGGTGTCGTCGGAGCCGTCGGAGGTTGCACCCGAGGCGTGGGCGGGTGCCCGGGCCCGCGCCGTCCGGGCCCTCGCAGAGCGTCGGGCCGCAGCCGCAGCCCGCGGTGACCGTGCCGCGTGGCTCGCCGACCTCGTGCCCGGTGACCGCCGGCTGCGCGCGAAGGAGGCCGCCGTGTTGGAACGCATGGTGGCGATGCGGCTGGGCGACGTCCGGGTCGCCGCGGTCCGCGAGCGCACCGCACCGGTGCCGGCGTCGCGGGGGACCAGCGTCGACTGGGACGTCCGGGTCACCTCGACCTATCGGCTCGACGGTTTCGACACGGCACCCCGAACCTTCGACTTCGACCTCACGGTGAGGGCCAGCGCCGCCGACCCCGGGGGCCTCACGGTCGTCGCGACGCGTCCGGCCGACCGCCCGCAGCCGTGGGACCTCGAGGGCCTCGTCGTCCGGCGCAGCCGCCGGGCTCTCGTGCTGGCCGTCGGACCCGCGAGCCGCGTCGACGAGCTGGAGCAGCGCGCCGTCGCCGCGGGAGCCCGGGTCGCGGCGGTGTGGGGGCGGTCGCGGCCGGCCGTCTGGGTGGCGCCGGCCACGGACGCCGACGCCGCCCGGCTGCTCGGCCGCCAGGTGGCTGACCTCCAGGGGGTCGCTGCCGCCACGGACGGGCCACTCGTCGCGGGTAGCCCGGCCGGGGCGGACCGCATCGTCGTCGTGCCCGGGCCCTGGGACTCGCTGCGGCCGGCGGGGCGAGACGTGGTCATGACGCACGAGCTGACCCACGCCACGGTGCGCTCGTCGACGACGCGGTCCGTGCCGCTGTGGCTGTCCGAGGGGTTCGCCGAGCTCGTCGGCTACCGGGCCGTGGACCTGCCCGAGCAGACCGTGGTGGCCCCGGCCCTCGAGGCGGTTCGCACCACGGGTCTTCCGCAGTCGTTCCCCGGCGAGGCCGACTTCGACCCGTCGACCGGGCGGCTGCCGGTCGCCTACGGCGAGAGCCTGCTCGTCCTGCGGACCCTCGTCGACCGCTACGGCATCCCGGCGGTGGTGCGGTTCTACCGGGGCGCCGCCGGGGGAGTTGACGTGGCGCCCGACCTCCTGGCAGACCCCGAGGCCGTGACCGACCGGGCGCTGCAGGCCGAGCTCGGCACCGACCGGACCGCCGTCGTCCGGGCGTGGCAGGCACGCCTACGCGCCTTGTTGCGGCGGGGATGACGGCGAGCTGGCGGCCCGAGCGCCTGGACGAGCGGGACCAACCCGCGACGGGAGTCCGACCCTCAGGCGTAGAGCTTGTCGACGTCCTCCGCGAAGTCCTTCATGACGACGGCGCGCTTCAGCTTGAGCGACGGCGTCAGGTAGCCGTTGGACTCGGTGAAGTCGCCGGGCAGGACCGCGAACTTGCGGATCGACTCGGCGCGCGACACCGCCTGGTTGGCGCGGTCGACGGCGGCCTGGATCGCCTCGAGCACCGTGGGGTGGGTCCGCGCCTGCTCGATCGTCACGTCGTCGAGCCCGTGGGTCTTGGCCCAGAGCGGCCACATCTCCTCGTCAAGGGTGACGAGCACCCCGACGAAGGGCCGCTGGTCACCGACGACGATGCACTGCGAGACGAGCGGGTGGGCGCGCAGCCGGTCCTCGAGCACGGCCGGGGCCACGTTCTTGCCGCCGGCGGTCACGAGGATCTCCTTCTTGCGGCCCGTGATGCGCAGGTAGCCGTCCTCGTCCAGCTCGCCGACGTCGCCGGTGTGGAACCACCCGTCGCGGATCGCCTCGTCGGTGGCCTGGGGGTTGTCGTGGTAGCGGGTGAAGACGCCGACGCCCTTGAGGAGGATCTCGCCGTCCTCGGCGATGCGGATGCCGCAGCCGGGCAGCGGGTACCCGACGGTGCCGATCTTGACCTTGTCCGGGGTGTTGACGGCGACGGGCGCGGTGGTCTCGGTCAGGCCGTAGCCCTCGAGGATGAGGATGCCGATCCCCCGGTAGAAGTGGCCGAGCCGCGTGCCGAGCGGCGCGCCGCCGGACACGGCGTACCGGACCTGGCCGCCCATGGCCGCGCGCAGCTTGCCGAAGACGAGCCGGTCGAACAGCGCATGCTGCACACGCAGCCCCGGGCCGGGCCCGCCGGCGTCCAGGGCCTCGCTGTAGGCGATGGCGACCGTGGCGGCCCGCAGGAAGATCTTGCCCTTGCCCTCGGCCGAGGCCTTGGCCTCGGCGGAGTTGTAGATCTTCTCGAACACCCGCGGCACGGCGAGGACGAAGGTCGGCTGGAAGCCGGCGAAGTCGTCGAGGAGGGTCTTGATGTCGGCCGAGTGGCCCATGCGCGCCTTGCCCGCGACGCACAGCACCTCGATGAAGCGGGCGAAGACGTGGGCGAGCGGCAGGAAGAGCAGCGTCGAGGCGTTGTCGCTCAGGACGACCTGGCCGAGCTTGCCGATGGCGTTCTCGGCGAGGTCGAGGAAGTTGCCATGGGTCAGCTCGCAGCCCTTGGGCCGACCCGTCGTGCCCGAGGTGTAGATGATCGTCGCCAGCGAGGTGCGGTCGAGGGCGTCGCGCCGGCCCGCCAGCTCGGCGTCGGACACGTCGCGGCCACGCTCGCGCAGCGCGTCCAGGGCCCCGTCGTCGATGACGAGGACGTCGGCGAGGTCCGGCAGGTCGGCCCGCACGTCGTCGACGACGGACGCGTGGGCCGAGGTCTCCACGACGGCGAACCGGGCCCCCGAGTCGGACAGGATCCACTGGACCTGCTCTGCCGAGGACGTCTCGTAGACGGGGACGACGACCGCCCCGGCGGTCCACCCCGCGAAGTCGAGGAGGGTCCACTCGTACCGGGTCCGGCACATGAGCGCGACGCGGTCACCGGGCTGCACACCTGCGGCGACGAGGCCGCGCGCGACGGCGTCGACGTCGGCCGCGAACTGGGCCCAGCTGACCTGGCTCCACCCGCCCGACGGACGCTTGATCGAAAAGGCCGTCTCGTGGGGTGCCTCGGACGCGTTGCGTCCCGGCAGCTGGGCGAGGCTGCCCTCCGTGGTGACGGGGGCAAGCGGTGCGACGACGTTGTCCTTCACTGACACTCCTGTTGGCCGGGGCCGGACTCCGACAGACACTACCGATCGGTAACCGTGCTGACCACGTCATCGTCGTCACAGCCCGGCGCGCGGTCGGGCGACGCGTCCGCGGGCGCGGACGGGTCGCCGTCGCCATCCTCCCACGCCGCCCCGCGCCGCCACACGGGGCCGTGGCACCGACGCGATAGCCTTCGGCGCATGGCCGATCGCACCGAGTCATCCATCAGCATCGCCGCGCCACCCGGCGAGGTGCTCGACGTCATCGCCGACTTCGAGGCCTACCCGCAGTGGGCCGGCGAGGTCAAGGACGTCCGCGTGCTCGCCGAGGAGGGCGACGGCTGGGCCGACCAGGTGGAGTTCACCCTCGACGCCGGGGCGATCAAGGACACCTACGTCCTCGACTACGAGTGGGACGTCGTCGAGGACGGCACCGGGATCGTGTCGTGGTCGCTGGTGTCGGCCCAGGTGCTCAAGGCGATGAACGGCTCGTACACCCTGACGACCGACGGCGCGGGCACCCGCGTCACCTACCGGCTCGCCGTCGACGTCAAGATCCCGATGATCGGGCTGCTCAAGCGCAAGGCGGAGAAGGTCATCGTCGACACGGCCCTCAAGGAGCTGAAGAAGCGCGTCGAGGCCTGAGCGACCGTGGAGCCCGACGACACCGACGACATCGACGACCCCGGCGCGCGCGAGGAGCGCGAGGAGCGCGGCGTCGCGACCGGATCGGTCGCCGAGGAGGCCGCGCTGCTCGTCGACCTGCTCTCTGCCCGCGGGTGGGGTCCGGCATCCGCGGCCGGAGGCCCCGCCGGGGGATCAGGTGCCACCGGCGAGCCGAGCGGCGGGGGGCAGCGCTCGGCCGGGACCCGAGCCGGGTCGGGGGAGACGCACGAGTGCACGTGCGGCGGTCGGACGCCGTCGGCGTGCCGGGTCTGTCCGGTGTGCCAGCTCATCGCCTTCGTCCAGCGCGTCGAGCCGGACACGATCGAGCGGTTCGCCGACGTGGTCGGGTTCGCGGCGACGGCGCTGCGCGACCTCGCCACGGTGCAGCGCGAGCGGCGCGAGCGAACACCGGGGCGCGGAGCGGACCCCTCGACCGACGCCGCGAGCGACGCGTCGGCCGACACCTCGAACGACACGGCCACCGACACGTCGATGCCCGCCCCGACGGGTGGCGCCCCCGACGACGTTCCCCCCGAGCAGAAGGGAAGCCCGGAGTGAGCACCGGACTCGCCATCGGCATCGACATCGGCGGCACCAAGGTGGCCGGCGGCGTCGTCGACGAGGAGGGCCGCATCTCCCACCGCGTCCGCCGCGACACCCCGCACCGCTCGACGTCGCCGCAGGTCGTCGAGGACACCATCGTCGAGGCGGTCGAGGACCTCCTCGGCCAGGTGCGCGCCGACGGCGGCCGCGACGTCGTGGCCGTCGGCATCGGCGCAGCCGGCTTCGTCGCCGAGGACCGCGCGACCGTCGTCTTCGCCCCCCACCTGTCGTGGCGCAACGAGCCGCTGCGTGAGGCCCTCTCGGAGCGCATCGACCTGCCGATCAGCGTCGACAACGACGCCAACGCCGCGGCCTGGGCCGAGGCGGCCTTCGGCGCGGCGCGCGGAGAATCGCACGTCGTCGTCATCACGCTCGGCACGGGCATCGGCGGGGCGCTCATCGTCGACGGCAGGGTCCAGCGTGGGCGGTACGGCATCGCGGGCGAGTTCGGCCACATGCAGGTCGTCCCCGGCGGGGTTCGGTGCGAGTGCGGCAACCGCGGCTGCTGGGAGCAGTACGCGAGCGGCAACGCCCTCGTGCGCGAGGCCCGCGCCATGATCGAGGCCGGCTCGCCGGTCGTCGCCGACCTGCTCGCGCGTCTCGGTGGCGACAAGGGCTCGCTCACCGGGCCCTTCATCACCGAGGCCGCGCGCGACGGCGACCCGACGGCCCGTGAGCTGCTCGCGGACATCGGTGAGTGGCTGGGTGTCGGCCTGGCCAACCTCGCGGCGGCGTTCGACCCCGGCCTGTTCGTCGTCGGCGGTGGTGTCAGCGCCGCCGACGAGATGCTCATCGGTCCGGCCCGCGACGCCTTCCGCCGACAGCTGCCCGGACGCGGCTACCGCCCCGAGGCGCGCATCGTGCGCGCCGTCCTCGGCAGCGACGCCGGGCTCATCGGCGCGGCCGAGCTCGCCCGCGCCGGACGGTGACGACGGCGGGAGCGACGCCCGGGCCGGCGGAGCGGCTCCGCGTCATGACCTACAACGTCCGTGACTTCCTCGACGACCGGCGCGCGGCGGCGCGGGTCGTGCGTGCGGTGGCTCCCGACGTGCTCTGCCTCCAGGAGGTGCCCCGTCGCCTGACGACCGAGGTGCGACTACCGCGGTTCGCGCGCGAGTGCGGGATGCACTGGGGCACAGGTCGGTTCGGCACAGGAGGGACGGTCGTCCTCACGGCTCCCGGAGTCGAGGTGACGGGAACGGCACGTGGCCGGCTACCCACGCGGTTCCCCGACCGGACGCGTGGCTGGGCCGCGGTGACGGTCGCGCCGGGGCGATGGGCTCCCGACGCGTCGGTGACCGTGGCGAGCGTGCACCTGGGCCTCCGGGCGGCTGAGCGGGTTCGCCACGCCGCCCGGCTCGTCACGGCGCTGCCGGCGCGCTGCATCGTCGCCGGCGACCTCAACGAGGGGCCCGACGGTGCCGCCCGCGCCGTCCTCACGCGACGGTGGCGGTCCGTGCTGCCGGACCAGCCGACCTTCCCCGTGGCGTCGCCCACGGTGGCCATCGACCTCGTCCTCGCACCACCGGACCTCGTTGTCGCGCAGGGCGACCCGCACGAGCGTGCTTCGCTCGAGCGCGCGGTCGCGGCCGACGTCGCCGCGGGCTCGGACCACCGCCCGCTCTGGGTCGACCTCGCACCCCGTGACGCCCGTGGCTGAGGACGCCTGCCTGCGGCCGCGGCTCAGACGCGGGTGCCGTCGTCGAACGGGTCCCGCTCGGTGCCGCCGCGCAGCACGAGCAGCACGAAACCGACGACGATCATGGCGAGCGCCGTGACGACCCACCAGCCGCTGCCGTCGCGGTCGAAGAACAGGATGTAGAGCAGCAGGAGCGGGCCACCGACGAGTCCGCCGACGATCGCCCAGAACATCGGGTCGGTCTCGGCCGAGGGCAGGTCGATCTCCGAGGGCGGCACGAAGTGGTCGTTGTCGGCACCGTCGGAGCCGACCTCGTCGAGGGGCGCGTCGGAGTCGTCGCGCGTCGGCGTGCCGCCGCGCCAGACGTGCGGGGTCGTCGGGGCGATCGGCAGGTCCAGGGCGTCCGAGCCGGTCACCCCTCCCGGGGCACCTCCCGGTCCGGACGCCGACGGCGTCGCGGCCGACGGCGTCGCGCTCTCGCCCTCCGGGGCGGGCCCGGCGCCGACGGTCGGAGCCTCATCGGGCCCGGCGCCGGCGGTCGGAGCGGCATCGGTTGGAGCGGCGTCGGTGGCGCCGCCTGGGGCGGTCGCATCGGCGTCGACAGGGACCGCGTCGGCGTCGGGAGCAGCGGCACGACGCGGCAGCGGGTCGGGCGCCTCGGCGTCCCAGCCGGCGATGATCCGTGCGAACTCGTCGTCGAGGTCTCGGTCGTTCACGACGGCTCCCCGACGGGCTCGGGACCTGGGACCGCCGCGTCGGCGGACCGCGAGACACGTAACGAGGACGCCCCGCGCAGGGCGGTGACGACCTCGGGAGGGACCGACACGGTGGGCTCCTGGCGACGGTGCGGCTGGACCTGCTGATCCTCGCACGCGCCGCTGTGCGCGCGCGAGTGCCGTAGAGTTCGAGCGGTCACAGTCAGGAGGGGTGCACGGGTGTTCTACTGGTTCCTCAAGATGGTCGTCGTGGGGCCGATCATCAAGCTCCTCTTCCGTCCCTGGGTGGAGGGGGAGGAGAACATCCCCGAGACCGGTGCGGCGATCTTCGCCTCGAACCACCTGTCCTTCTCCGACTCGGTCTTCCTGCCGCTCGTCGTCTCCCGCCGGGTCACGTTCCTCGCCAAGAGTGACTACTTCACCGGCCGGGGCCTCAAGGGCCGGCTCACCGCTGCGTTCTTCAAGGGCGTCGGGCAGCTGCCGGTCGACCGCTCCGGCGGCAAGGCGAGCAACGCCGCCCTCAGCTCGGGCCTGAAGGTGCTCCGCCGCGGCGAGCTGCTCGGGATCTACCCGGAGGGCACGCGCTCTCCAGACGGCCGCCTGTACCGGGGCCGCACCGGCGTCGCCCGGATGGCCCTCGAGGGCAAGGTCGCCGTCATCCCCGTCGCGATGATCGGCACCGACAAGGCCCAGCCCACCGGCAAGCTCATCCCGCGGATCATGCGCATCGGCGTCCGCGTCGGCAAGCCGCTCGACTTCTCCCGGTATGAGGGCATGGAGGACGACCGTTTCGTCCTGCGCTCGATCACCGACGAGATCATGTACGAGCTGATGCTGCTGTCCGGCCAGGAGTACGTCGACATGTACGCGACCTCGATGAAGGACCGTCTCCTCGCCGCCGCCAAGGCCAAGGCGCGCGAGCTGCAGGAGGCCGCCAAGCCCTGTCTCTTATACACATCTGACGCTGCCGACGACGGA
>NZ_JBPGXG010000098.1:0-17790 GCF_056755255.1 Monashia sp. HAY1-5C
CGTGCCTAGATGTAGCTCCGTCTCGTGGGCTCGGAGATGTGTATAAGAGACAGGCCCTCGAGCCCGCCGACGATGACGGTCAAGGTCATCGCGACGGGCGACCCGAGCAGGTTCACGCTCTCGGTCCGCACCACCGTCGAGGGACGGCTGCGCATCTCCGTCGCCAACGCCTCCGGAGCCGGGTCGCTGGTGGCGAGCAACAGTGCCTGGACGTGCTCGAACACGTCCGCCTCGCGGGTCACCTGCT
This sequence comes from Monashia sp. HAY1-5C, assembly GCF_056755255.1. Classification (NCBI taxonomy): domain Bacteria; kingdom Bacillati; phylum Actinomycetota; class Actinomycetes; order Micrococcales; family Intrasporangiaceae; genus Intrasporangium; species Monashia sp. HAY1-5C. The sequence goes on from NZ_JBPGXG010000098.1 coordinate 248, forward strand.
CGGGGTCGGCCAGTGCCGGACGCATGCAGCTGACCCAGGGCGGCCTCGGGGGGCTCGGTCCCGTCCTCGTGACCGTCACCGACGGCGCCGGCGACACCTATCGCCGGACCTTCTTCGGCTGACACGCCGGCACGGGGCCCGGAGTGTGCCGGCACGCGCGCCGGGGGTCAGCGACGCCGCAGCGTCACGAGGCGCGGTCTCCGATCGAGCCCGGACAGCCCGTTCCAGGCGAGGTTGACCAGGTGCGCGGCCACCTGGTCCTTCTTGAACTTGCGCTGGTCGAGCCACCACTGGCCGGTGAGGGCCACCATGCCGACGAGCATCTGCGCGTGGATCGGCGCGGACTTCGGGTCGAGCCCGCGGGCCTTGAACTCGGCGGCGAGCAGGTGCTCGACCCGCGTGGCGACGTCGCCGAGGACGCTGGCGAACGAGCCGGTCGACTGGCCGGGTGGGGAGTCCCGGACGAGGATCCGGAACCCGTCGGGGTCGCTCTCGACGTAGTCGAGCAGGGCGAGCGTCGCCCGCTCGAGGAGCATCCGGGCGCCGTCGCCCCCGTCGAGCGCGCGCGTGATGCCGCCGAGCAGGGCCTGGATCTCACGGTCGACGACGACGGCGTACAGGCCCTCCTTGCCGCCGAAGTGCTCGTAGACGACGGGCTTGGACACGTTCGCCTTGGCCGCAACCTCCTCGACCGTGGTCGCTTCGAAGCCCTTCTCGGCGAAGAGCCTCCGACCGACGGCGACGAGCTGCTCGCGCCGCTCGGGCCCGGTCATCCGGGCGCGGGTGCGCGGCCGCTCCCCGCGCGCGGCGCGCCGGGGCCCTTCAGCACTGGCTGCCCTCGCTGCCCTGTCTGGGCTGTCCGGCCGGTCGGCGGTCACGCCGTCATGGTGCCACCCGCCGACCCGGCGCGGGCCCGACCGGCCGTCGGCGCGTCGGCTCGGGCATCCCGGGACGCGCGCTCCCGGCAGGGACGCGCGCATCATGTCCGCATTGCACAAACCACGCACGCGACGCCGGGCCATGTCGCACACTTGGGCTCTCTCCACACCCGAAAGGAACCCGGTGTCTGCGAACGCCATCGGTGCGACACCCGACTCCGTCCTGCTCACCGACCTCACGGATGCGGATCTGCTGCACCGCGTCAGGCACGGGGACGACGACGCGTTCGTCGTCCTCTGGCGGCGGCACCTGCCGGCCGCGCACGCCGTCGCGACCCGCTTCCGTGGCCGCGTCGCCCCGGAGGACCTCGTCGCCGAGGCGTCCGCGCGGATGCTGCGGCTGCTGCGCGAGGGCGCCGGACCGCGCGAGAACTTCCGCGCCTACTTCACCTCGACGGTGCGCACCGTGGGGGTCGACGCCGTCCGCCGCGACCTCAGCGTCCTGCCCACCGACGGCGCCGAGCTCGACGGCGTACCCGACGTGGCACCGGCCACGGGCGCAGATGACGTGCTCGGCAGCGACCTCGTCCGCGAGGCGTTCGCGCGCCTGCCCGAGCCTGAGCGCCGTCTGCTGTGGATGACGCTGGTCGACGGGGACGCGCCCCGGGCGGTCGCGCCGCGGCTCGGGGTGTCGGCGAACCTCGTCAGCGTCCGCGTCATGCGCGCCAAGGAGGCGCTGCGGGGCCACTACCTCGATGTCTGGGTGCAGCAGCGCAGCAGCGGGTGCGCGACCCCCGAGTGCCGCTGGACCCTCGACCACCTCTCCGCCCACGTGCGCGGGCGCACGACGCCGCGGCGGCGCGCCAAGGTCGAGGCCCACCTCGCCTCGTGCCCCCAGGACGCCGCCCTCGCCGACCACCTCCGACGCATCAGCACCGGCTTCGCGGGCCTCGTCATCCCGCTCCTCGTCGCCGGCGCCAGCCAGGCCCTCGGATCGGGGGCCGGCCATGGTGCTGCCGGCCTGCTCACGACCGGCGGCGCCGGGGCGGGCGCCGGCCTGACCGGAGTGTCAGGCGGTGGCGCCTCTGCGACGGCGAGCGGCACGGCCGTGACCACCGCGTCGGCGACGGCAACCGGAGCGAGCGCCGCCTCGTCCGCTGCCTCGACCGCTGCCTCGACCGCTGCCTCGACCGCCGCCTCGACCGCCACCTCGACCGCTGCCGTCACGGGCTCGTCCGCGGGCGTCGTCTCCTCCGGTGCGGTGGCGTCGGCTGCCGTCTCCGGGGGGTCGGGTCTCGCAGCCTCGGGTGCTGCGTCGGGTGTCGCCGCGTCAAGTGCTGCGGCCTCCGGCGTCGTGTCCGGCGCGCTCGTCTCGGGTGCTGCCACAGCGGGCGCCTTCGTCCCCGTCGCCGTCGCGGCGGGTGGCGCGACGATCGGGGGCCTGACGATCTCGCCACCTGTCGCCACCGCCGTCGCCGGCCTCGTCATCGGCCTCGGCGTCGCCCCGGCCGTCGTCCTCACCCACGGCAAGCCTGCCGTCGTCCAGCAGCTGCCGTCGCCCGCGTCGACGTCGGCGCGTCCCGCCGGGCTCGGCCCCACGACGCTGCCCGACCTGGGCTCAGCGGTCGGGGGAGCGGTCGCGGGAGCGGTCGGGGTCGTCGCCGGGCCGCTCGTCAGCCCGTCGGCGGTGGCTCTCGACGCCGCGACGGCCGTCGCGACCATGGACCCCGCGAGCACGTCGCCGACGGCGACCGCTGCCGTCCCGGAGACCGGTTCGCCGGCCCCGACCTCCTCCGCGACGCACCCTGCCGACGGCCTCGAGACCGCGGCGGTGCCGTCGCCCACCGCGCCCACCGCGCCCACCGCGCCCCCGACGTCGACCCCGACCGCCGACGGCGCGGGCGACGTTGCGACGGCGCCCTCGAACGGCTCCACGGCTGCCCCGTCGGATGGCCTCGCGGGAGCCCCGGCGTCCGACGGCCCGGGCGAGGCGGCGCCGGGAGGCCCTTCCGGTCCCTAGCAGCCATCGGTGCGCCGGCCCCGGCAGACCGCGGCCGACGCTGTCGACCTGGGCGACCTGGGCGACGGGCGGGACGCCCCGCTGCACTACCCTGTCCCCGTCCTCGTGGACGTTCCCCGGTTGGTCTGTCGGCAGGGCCCGCCTGACTTTGAATCAGGACTAGCGACGTAGGTTCGACTCCTACCCGGGGAGCGCGGTCGGCAGGGGGCCGAGCCGAGGGCGCCCCGCCGCGCCAGGCCCTGTGAGCGGCGTCACGCGTCGCCCACGGACGCGCGGGAGCCCTCCCGGCCCCACGAGTAGAGTGGCCGCGGCGCACCCCCGGTGCCACCGCGTGGGCACGCGCTCCACGGCCGGTCCGGGGCTGCAAGGCACCGCACCCGACGACAAGGAGCTGCGCCCCGTGAGCGATCCGCGGCCGACCGCCGTGATCGTCCTCGCCGCCGGCGAGGGCACACGCATGAAGTCCACGACCCCCAAGGTCCTCCACACGATCGGTGGCCGCAGCCTCGTGGCCCACGCGGTCCGCGCGGCCCGGGGGACTCGGCCGGAGCACCTCGCCGTCGTCGTCCGGCACGAGCGCGACCGCGTCGCCGAGCACGTGGCCCTCGTGGACCCCGACGCCGTCATCGTCGACCAGGACGAGGTCAAGGGCACCGGCCGGGCGGTCGAGTGCGCGCTCGAGGTGCTGCCACCGGGTCTGTCCGGCACCGTCGTCGTCACGTACGGGGACGTCCCGCTGCTGACGACCGAGACGCTCGAGGGACTGGTCGCGGCGCACGCTGCCGGCGGCAGCGCCGTCACCGTCATCACCTCGACCCTGGCCGACCCCACCGGGTACGGCCGCGTCCTGCGCGACGCCGACGGCCGGGTCGAGGCCATCGTCGAGCAGAAGGACGCCACGCCCGAGCAGCGCTCGATCCGCGAGGTCAACAGCGGCCTCTACGCGTTCGACGCGCTCCTGCTGCGCCAGGCGCTGGCCGAGGTGGGCACCGACAACGCGCAGGGCGAGAAGTACCTGACCGACGTCGTCGCCATCGCCCGGTCACGCGGTCTGGGCGTCGACGCCCACCTCGTCGACGACCTCTGGCAGACCGAGGGCGTCAACGACAAGGTGCAGCTGGCCCGGCTCGGCGCCGAGCTCAACCGCCGAATCGTCGAGCAGGCCATGCGCGACGGCGCCATCGTCATCGACCCGGCCACGACATGGATCGACGCCGACGCCACCGTCGGCGCGGACACCGTGGTGCACCCGAACACCCAGCTGCTCGGGGCGACGAGCGTCGGCCGCGACTGCGTCGTCGGCCCCGACACGACCCTCAAGGACACCGAGGTCGGAGACGGCGCGAGCGTCGTGCGCACCCAGGCCGAGCTGGCCCGGATCGGGCCGGCTGCCACGGTCGGCCCCTTCTCGTTCCTGCGCCCCGGCACGGTCCTCGGCCGCGCGGGCAAGATCGGCGGCTTCGTCGAGACGAAGAACGCCCGGATCGGCGACGGCGCCAAGGTGCCGCACCTGACCTACTGCGGCGACGCGACCATCGGAGAGGGCGCGAACATCGGCGCGGGCACGATCTTCGCCAACTACGACGGCGTGACCAAGGGGCACACGAACGTCGGCCGCTGGAGCTTCGTCGGCAGCAACTCGGTCATCGTCGCGCCGCGCACCATCGGCGACGGGGCGTACGTCGCGGCGGGCTCCGCCGTGGTCAGCGACGTCGCCCCTGGGCAGCTGGCGGTGACCCGGGCCCAGCAGCGCAACATCGACGGCTGGGTGGCGCGCCGCCGGGCCGGCACGAAGACCGACGCGGCGGCACGGACCGCTGTGGAGGCCGAGGCGGCACTGGCCGGCGAGGCAGGAGCCGTGGTCGACAGCGACCGGCTCGGGAGCGACGAGAAGGACGCGCACGCATGAGCGGCATCAACAAGACGACCGAGAAGCACCTCATGCTCTTCTCCGGTCGCGCCCACCCGCAGCTGGCCCAGGAGGTCGCCAAGGAGCTCGGCACCGACCTCGTGCCGACGAGCGCCTACGACTTCGCCAACGGCGAGATCTACGTGCGCTACGAGGAGTCGGTGCGGGGTTCGGACGCCTTCGTCATCCAGAGCCACACCTCGCCGATCAACGAGTGGATCATGGAGCAGCTCATCATGATCGACGCGCTCAAGCGTGCCTCGGCCAAGCGGATCACCGTCGTGCTGCCCTTCTACGGCTATGCCCGCCAGGACAAGAAGCACCGCGGTCGCGAGCCCATCTCGGCCCGCCTCATGGCCGACCTGTTCAAGACCGCCGGCGCGAACCGGCTCATGGCCATCGACCTGCACACGGCGCAGATCCAGGGCTTCTTCGACGGCCCCGTCGACCACCTCATGGCGCTGCCGATCCTGTCGGACTACGTCGCGGAGAAGTACGGCCACCTCGACCTCGCCGTCGTCTCGCCGGACGCCGGCCGCATCAAGGTGGCCGAGGACTGGTCGACGCGCCTCGGTGGCGCGCCGCTGGCCTTCATCCACAAGACGCGCGACATCAACCGGCCCAACGAGGTCGTCGCCAACCGCGTCGTCGGTGAGATCAAGGGCCGCGTCTGCATCCTCGTCGACGACATGATCGACACCGCCGGCACCATCACCAAGGCGGCCGACGCCCTCATCGAGGAAGGCGCCCAGCAGGTCGTCATCGCCGCGACCCACGCCATCCTGTCCGGACCGGCCGTCGACCGGCTCAAGGCGTGCAAGGTCGACGAGGTCGTCGTCACGAACACGCTGCCGATCCCCGACGACCGGCGCTTCGACAAGCTGTCCGTGCTGTCCATCGCGCCGCTGGTGTCGATGGCGATCAGGGAGGTCTTCGAGGACGGCTCGGTGACGAGCCTCTTCGACGGCAAGGCCTGACGACGCCGCACCTGCTGCGACGGTCCCGACGCCGGCCCGCCGCCGACGCGCCGCCGACGCGCCCGGGGCCGCCGACGCGTCAGGAGCCGGCCCGCCGGGCCCGGTAGGCGGCCGTGTGCGCGCGGGCCGCGCACCCTCCGTCGCAGTAGACCCGCGACCGGTTGCGCGACAGGTCGACGACGACGTCGTCGCAGTCGTCGGCAGCGCAGACGCGCAGGCGCTCCAGCTCGCCGGCGCGGACGACGTCGACGGCGGCCAGGGCGGCCTCGACGGCCATGCGCCGTGCGAGCGGTGCGTCCGCAGGGGTGGCGTGCACGTGCCAGCCGAGGCCGTCGTGCTCGACGAGCTGGGGCAGCGCGCGTCCCTCCCGGAGCAGCTCGTTGACGAGCGTGACGACGCCGGCCTCGTCGTGCTCCCACAGGCCGCGCAGGCGGGGGCGCAGCGCGCGGACCGCGTCGAGCTCGGCGGTGTCGCGGTCGAACCGCCCGGTCCACCGCTGCTCGGCGTAGAGGGCCTCGAGGTCGGCGACGGTGACGAGGGTGTCCGCGTCGGAGTCACCGGGCACGCTGCCCGGCATCGTGTTGACGAGGGCCGCCGCGGCGAGGAGAGCCGCCTCGGTGTCATGGGTGAACACGCTCTTGACTCCTGACATCGCCGGTCGCTACCGTCAGGAGTCTAGTCGCTGACGGTCCTGACAGGATGATGGGGCGGTGACCGCTCCCACCCAGCCCTCCGCCGGCAGTCCCTCGTAGGAGCAGGAGGTCGTCGTGTCCCCACGGACGAGCGCCCCCGCGTCCGGCGTCCTGCCGCCGCCCGGTCCGACGGTGGCCCCGGCGCTCGCCGGTGGACCCGGCCTCGGACCGGCCGCCGCCGGCGGGACGGCGGCGACGCGCCACCCCCTCCTCGGTCTCGGCCTGGCCCTCGCCTCGGCGGCGGCCTTCGCGACCTCCGGCGCGTTCGCCAAGCCGCTCCTGCTCGCCGGCTGGGCGCCGGGCGCGGTCGTCACGCTGCGCATCACCCTCGCCGCAATCGTCCTCCTCGTGCCCACCGCGCTGTCCCTCCGCGGCCGCTGGGGCGTCCTGCGCCGCAACGCCCGCGCGGTCGTCGGCTACGGCCTGACCGGGGTCGCCGGCTGCCAGCTGGCCTACTTCAACGCGGTGACGCACCTGTCCGTCGGCGTCGCCCTCCTCCTCGAGTACCTCGCCCCGGTCCTCATCGTCGGCTGGCTCTGGGCCCGGCACCGCCGCGCGCCCCGACGGCTCACCCTCGCCGGCATCGGGCTGGCCCTCGTCGGCCTGCTCCTCGTCCTCGACGTCGTCGGCGGAGCCCACCTCGACGTCGCCGGCACCCTGTGGGGCCTCGGCGCCGCCGTGTGCCTCGTCCTGTACTTCCTCCTCGCCGACCACGTCGACGCCGACCTGCCGCCGCTCGCGCTCGCCGGGACCGGGCTCGTCGTCGGGGCCGTGGTGCTCTGGGCCGCGGGCCTGACCGGGCTGATGGACGTCACTCGCGGCGCGGACACCGTGGCACTGCGCGGAGCCGCCGTGTCGTGGTGGGTGCCGGTGCTGGTCATCGCCCTCGTCGCCGCCGCGTTCGCCTACGTCGCCGGCATCGCCGCGGTGCGCCTGCTCAAGGCCAAGGTCGCCTCGTTCGTCGCCCTGACCGAGGTCCTCTTCGCGGTGCTCTTCGCCTGGCTGGCGCTCGGGGAGCTGCCCACCGTGCTCCAGCTCGTCGGCGGCGTGCTCATCGTCGGCGGCGTCGTCGCGGTCCGCGCCGACGAGTCCCGGCCGCGTGGCGACGCCGCCGGCAGCGGCCCGGCGACCTAGGCTGGACCGGTGCTGCGGCGACGGGTCCCTCTCGCCGCGACGGCCGTCGCGCTCGTCGCGGTGCTCGCGGCCTGCGCGCGCACGTCACCCGCCTCGAGCTCGTCGGGACCGACCACCACGGCGTCCCGGGCGGCCGTCGCCACCGCGGACCGTCCCTCCGGCACCCGGACCGCGTCGCCGCAGGCGAGCGCCGTGACGCAGCCGCCGCGCCTGCGCCCCGCGACGCTCCACGTCACGGCCGCCGGCGACTACGGCTCGACGAGCGCCACCTCCGGCGTGCTGCGGGCCGTCGCTGCCGCGCAGCCCGACCTGCACCTGGCCCTCGGCGACCTGTCCTACGGCTCCGACGGTGGCGAGGCGGCCTGGTGCCGTTTCGTCACGGACCGCGTCGGCCCGAGGCTGCCGTTCGAGCTGCTCTCGGGGAACCACGAGAGCAACGGCCTCAACGGCCGCATCGACGCGTTCACCGGCTGTCTGCCCAACCGGCTGGACGGGCTCGTCGGCCGGTACGGACGGGAGTGGTACGTCGACGAGCCGGCGGTGCAGCCGCTCGTGCGGTTCGTCATGGTCTCCCCGGCACTGACCTTCGCGGACGGCACGTGGAGCTACGCCCGGGGCACGACCCACTACGCGTGGACCGCCTCGGCGATCCGCGGCGCCCGCGCGGCGGGCATCCCGTGGGTCGTCGTCGGCATGCACGAGCCGTGCCTGAGCCTGGGTCGCTACGGCTGCACCGTCGGCGCCGACCTCGTCGACCTGTTCCTCGCCGAGCACGTCGACGTCGTGCTCACCGGCCACGAGCACCTGTACCAGCGCAGCAAGCAGCTGCGGCTCGGCCCGGGCTGTCCCGGGATCACGCCGGGCCGCTACGTCCCGGCCTGCGTCTCCTCGGCCGGCAGCTCGCTCGTCGCGGGAGCCGGCACCGTCTTCGTCACCGTCGGCACCGGCGGCATCCCGTTGCGCGACGTGTCGACGAGCGACGCCGAGGCCGGTTACTTCGCGGCGTCCTCCGGTGCCAACCGCGCCCCGACGCACGGCTTCGCCGACCTCGCCGCGACGCCCTCGACGCTGCGCGTCGGCTTCATCGGCACGTCGGGGGCCGGGTTCGCCGACCGCGTCGTCCTGACGCGTCCGGCGGCACCCTGAGCCGTGCGGTCATCGGATTTCGTCCGTACGGTGATGTCCCCTAAGATCGGGGGGTTGCCTCGGCGAGGGACGACGCACGGCTGCTGCGGCAGCCGGGCCGGGTCCGTGATCGACGCGGCGGACCGGCCACCCGCTTCACGGGTCAGGTCCGCCTCTGCGTGCGGACCCTGCTGACAGGTCTCTCTCCGCTCTCCATCCGCGCGACGTCCCGCGTCGAGGCCGACCACACCGCCAGAGACCCATTCCACGACTCGAGGAGTCCCCGTGTCCTCCGACATCACCAAGCTCGTCGCCAGCAAGCGCACGGAGTTCGGCAAGGGCGCCGCCCGCAAGATCCGCCGCTCCGGCAACATCCCCGCCGTCATCTACGGCCACGGCACCGAGCCCGTCCACATCTCGCTGCCGGGCCACGACACGATGCTCGCGCTCAAGCACGTCAACGCCCTGCTGACGATCGTCGTCGACGGCGACGAGCAGCTCGCGCTCGCCAAGGACGTCCAGCGCGACCCGATCAAGCCGGTCATCGAGCACGTCGACCTCGTCGTCGTGCGCCGTGGCGAGAAGGTCACCGTCGAGGTGCCCGTCCACCTCGAGGGCGAGGCCGCTCCCGACACCGTCGTCACGCTCGACCACGCGGCGCTCCAGCTCCTCGTGGCCGCCACCGACATCCCCGAGAACGTCGTCATCTCCGTCGAGGGCCTCCAGGCCGGCACGCAGGTGCTGGCCGGGCAGCTCGAGCTGCCCGCCGGCGCCGAGCTCGTCACCGACGCCGAGGCCCTCGTCGTCAACGTGACCCAGGCCGTCTCGGCCGAGGCCCTCGAGGCCGAGCTCGCCGAGGCCGAGGCCGAGGCCGGCATCGAGCGCGAGGAGCACGAGGAGCCTGCCGAGGCCCCGGCCGCCGAGAGCGGTTCCGAGACCCCCGTCGCCGAGGGCGCCGAGGCCTGAGCCTCCCGACGAGGCCGCCGGCCCCAGCTGAACCGGGCCGGCGCACCCCACACCACCGAGGAAGGTCATGGACACCTGGCTCGTCGTCGGACTGGGCAACCCCGGTGCGGAGTACGCCGGCAACCGCCACAACGTCGGCGCCATGGCCATCGAGGAGCTGGCCGCCCGCGACGCCGCGGGCGGCCGCGCCTCGTTCAAGGCGCACAAGGCCCGCGCCCGCGTCGCCGAGGTGCGCCTGCGCGTCGGCGGCCCGAAGGTCGTGCTGGCCGTGCCGTCGACGTACATGAACACCTCGGGCGGCCCGGTCGCCGGGCTGCTGCGCTACTACGACGTGCCGGTCGACCGGCTCGTCGTGCTCCACGACGAGCTCGACATCGACGCCGGACTCGTCCGGCTCAAGCGGGGCGGTGGCGAGGGCGGCCACAACGGCCTGCGCTCGATCAGCCAGTCGATCGGCTCGAAGGACTACTACCGCGTCCGCCTCGGCATCGGCCGCCCGCCCGGCCGGCAGGACCCCGCGGACTTCGTCCTGCGCGACTTCGGCAAGGCCGAGCGCGAGGAGCTGCCGTTCCTGCTCGGCGACGCCGCCGACGCCGTCGAGGCCATCATCGAGGTCGGGCTCACCGACGCCCAGCAGCGCTTCCACGCCCCGCGCTGACGCGGGCGCCGGCGTGACCCGCCTGACCCGCGTGACCGGCGGACCGCGGTCCGCCTGCCGCCGGGTCCACGGGCGGGACCTGCCGGGACGGTCGGCGTCCGTGACCGTCACCGGCCCGACCTAGACTGGGAGGTCTGATGCCGCACCCTCTGCTCTCTGCCTTCACGACGCTCCCCGACGTCCGCCACGTGACCGAGCAGGTGGGCCGGGCCCGCCTCGTCGACGTGTCCGCGAGCGACGGCACCCGGCCCTTCCTCGTCGCCGCCCTCGCCGCGCGGGCCGACGACGTCCACGGCGGCCCCGGCGCCGCCCCCGTCGTCGTCGTCACGGCGACGACCCGCGAGGCCGAGGACCTCGCGTCGGCCCTCGGCGCGTTCCTGCCGGCCGACCGGGTCGCCGTCTTCCCCTCGTGGGAGACCCTGCCGCACGAGCGGCTCTCGCCGCGCAGCGACACCGTCGGCCGCCGGCTCGCGGTGCTGCGTCGTCTCGCCCACCCCGACCCGGACGACACCACGTACGGCCCGCTGTCGGTCGTCGTCGCGCCGGTCCGCGCGGTCCTGCAGCCGATCACCCGCGGGCTCGGCGAGCTCGAGCCGGTCGCCCTGCGCAGCGGCGACGAGCGCCCGCTCGAGCAGGCCGTCGACGCCCTCGCCGCCGCCGCGTACACGCGCACGGACCTCGTCGAGCGACGCGGCGAGTTCGCCGTGCGCGGCGGCATCCTCGACGTCTTCCCGCCCACCGAGGAGCACCCGGTCCGGGTGGAGTTCTGGGGCGACACCGTCGAGGAGGTGCGCTGGTTCAAGGTCGCCGACCAGCGCTCGCTCGAGGTCGCCGAGCACGGGCTGTGGGCGCCGCCGTGCCGCGAGCTGCTCCTCACCGACGCCGTGCGCGAGCGTGCACGTCTGCTCGCCGACCAGCTGCCCGGCGTCGCCGACATGCTCGGAAAGCTCGCCGAGGGGATCGCCGTCGAGGGCATGGAGTCGCTCGCGCCCGCCCTCGTCGACGGCATGGAGTCGGTCCTCGACGTCCTGCCCCAGGCGTCGACCGTGCTGTTGGCCGACCCCGAGCGCATCCGCCGCCGGGCGCACGACCTCGTCGCCACGAGCGAGGAGTTCCTCGAGGCGAGCTGGGCCAACGCGGCCGCCGGCAACGACGTCCCCGTCGACCTCCAGTCGCTGCTCGGCAGCGCGTCCTACTGGACGCTGGCCCAGGTCCGGGCGCACGCCATCGCGCACGAGCGGCCCTGGTGGACCCTCACCCCGTTCGCCTCCGACGAGGACCTCGTCATCGAGGACGACGACGTCGACCAGCGCCTCGCGGTGCGCACCGTCGACGCCGAGGCCTTCCGCGGCGACACAGAGCGGGCCGTCGAGCACCTGCGCGAGCGCGCCCGCGAGGGCTGGGTCGTCGCCGTCGTCACGGAGGGGCCGGGTCTGGCCAAGCGCGTCGGCGAGGTGCTGCGCGAGCACGAGGTGCCGGTGCGGCCCCTCGACCGCTCCCACGACGCCGGCGCCTCCGGCGCCTCCGAGCAGCTCGAGCCGCTCGAGGCCGGTTTCGTCACCGTCACCTGCATGCCGCTCGGGCGCGGCTTCGTCCACGAGGGTGCCCGCCTCGAGGTCCTCACCGAGACCGACCTCACCGGGCAGGCGGGGTCCACCTCGACCAAGGACATGCGCCGGATGCCGTCCCGTCGGCGCAACCAGGTCGACCCGCTCCAGCTGCGCCCGGGCGACCACGTCGTCCACGAGCAGCACGGCGTCGGCCGCTTCGTCGAGATGATGCAGCGCACCGTCGCCGGCGCGACGCGCGAGTACCTCGTCATCGAGTACGCGGCGAGCAAGCGCGGGCAGCCCGGCGACCGGCTCTACGTCCCCACCGACCAGCTCGACCAGGTGACCAAGTACGTCGGTGGCGAGCAGCCGACCCTCAACAAGATGGGCGGCTCGGACTGGACCAAGACCAAGTCGCGGGCCAAGCGCTACGTCAGGCAGATCGCCGCCGACCTCATCCGGCTCTACAGCGCGCGCCAGGCCACCAGGGGCCACGCGTTCGGGCCCGACACCCCGTGGCAGCGTGAGCTCGAGGAGGCCTTCGCCTACGTCGAGACGCCCGACCAGCTCTCGAGCATCGACGAGGTCAAGGCCGACATGGAGAAGCAGGTGCCGATGGACCGGCTCATCTGCGGCGACGTCGGCTACGGCAAGACCGAGATCGCGGTCCGCGCCGCCTTCAAGGCCATCCAGGAGGGCAAGCAGGCGGCCGTGCTCGTGCCGACCACGCTCCTCGTCAGCCAGCACTTCCAGACCTTCTCCGAGCGGTACGCGCAGTTCCCGGTGGTCGTCAAGGCGCTGTCGCGGTTCCAGTCCGACAAGGAGGCCAGGGCCGTCCTCGACGGTCTGGCGGACGGTGGCGTCGACCTCGTCATCGGCACGCACCGCCTGCTGTCCAAGGAGGTCCGCTTCAAGGACCTCGGCCTCGTCATCGTCGACGAGGAGCAGCGCTTCGGCGTCGAGCACAAGGAGCTGCTCAAGACGATGCGCACGGCCGTCGACGTCCTGTCGATGTCGGCCACGCCGATCCCGCGGACCCTCGAGATGGCCGTCACCGGCATCCGCGAGATGTCGACCCTGGCGACGCCGCCGGAGGAGCGCCACCCGGTCCTGACCTACGTCGGCGCCTACGACGAGAAGCAGATCACCGCGGCGGTCCGCCGCGAGCTGCTCCGCGAGGGCCAGGTCTTCTTCGTCCACAACAAGGTCAGCTCGATCGAGAAGGCGGCGAGCCGGCTCCGCGAGCTCGTCCCGGAGGCGCGCATCGCCACCGCCCACGGCCAGATGGGCGAGCACCGGCTCGAGCAGGTCGTCGAGGACTTCTGGCAGAAGCGCTTCGACGTCCTCGTCTGCACGACGATCGTCGAGACCGGACTCGACATCAGCAACGCCAACACGCTCATCGTCGAGCGTGCCGACGTCCTCGGCCTGTCCCAGCTGCACCAGCTGCGGGGACGCGTCGGGCGGGGCCGCGAGCGGGCGTACGCCTACTTCCTCTACCCGCCCGAGAAGCCGCTCACCGAGACCGCGCACGACCGGCTGCGCACCATCGCCAGCCACACCGACCTCGGTGCCGGCATGCAGGTGGCGATGAAGGACCTCGAGATCCGCGGCGCCGGCAACCTCCTCGGCGGGGAGCAGTCCGGGCACATCGAGGGTGTCGGGTTCGACCTCTACGTGCGCCTCATCGGCGAGGCAGTGGCCGACTTCAAGGGCGAGACGACCGACGTGCCGGCCGAGATCAAGATCGAGCTGCCCGTCGACGCCCACCTGCCGCACGACTACGTGCCGGGGGAGCGGCTGCGCCTCGAGGCCTACCGCAAGCTGGCCACCGTCGAGACCTTCGAGGCCGTCGACGAGATCGAGGCCGAGCTGCGCGACCGCTACGGCGCCCCGCCCGGGCCGGTCGAGAACCTCCTCGAGGTGGCCCGACTCCGGGTCGTGGCGCGGCGGGCGCGCATCGGCGACATCGGCGTCCAGGGCCGGACCATCCGGTTCGGGCCGGTCAAGGACCTCCGCGAGAGCCAGCAGCTGCGGCTCATGCGGCTCTATCCCGGCACCATCGTCAAGGAGGCCCTGGGGACCATCCTCGTGCCGGCCCCGATGACGGCCCGCGTCGGCGGCAAGCCGCTGCGCGACGTCGAGGTCCTGACGTGGGCGCGGCAGCTCGTCACGGCGGTCCTGCTCGACGACATCGCCGCCGGTCACGCGGTGGCGAGCGCCGGTGCCGGCGCGGCCGCGGGTGCCCCGTAGGATGTCTGACGCATCCGCCTGAGGAGGAACCAGTGAAGTCTCTGTCAGCACGGCCCACCCGTACGGGCCGGCGTCTCGTCGCGGCCGTCGTCGCCGGCGCGGCCGCCGTCACGCTCCTCGGTGGGTGCGGCTTCGCGACGCGCCAGGAGGCCGCCGCGGTCGTCAACGGCCACGTCATCTCCGAGGCCGACGTGCAGGAGGCGCACGACCAGCTGCAGACGGCCAAGCTCGACTTCAGCGAGGACGCCATCGTCATGGGTCTCATCGCCGGGCCCCTGCTCGACGAGGCCATGAAGCCCTCCGGGGGCTGGAAGCCCGACCAGACCTACGCCACGGTGCTCGCGACGATCCCGGATGCGACGCAGGCGACGAAGGACTTCGTCGCGGCAGCCGCGCTCATCAACTCCCAGACGATGACGCCCGCCGAGGTCGCGGCCTACCGCAAGGCCCTCGGCAGCGCGGACATCTCCCTCAACCCGAGGTTCGGCAAGCTGACCCCGGTCGACCAGGGTCCCGTCTACTTCAGGTTCGGGTCCACCAACCCGAACTGGATCAAGCCGCAGACGAACGCCCCTGCGTCGGCCGCGACGCCGGCGCCGGGCGGGACGACGGCGCCCTGACCGGCCGGCTGGTCCTGCTCGTCTCGACGCCGCGCATCGCGCCGGGGCTGCTGACGCGCGAGGCGTGGACCACGCTCGAGGGTGCGTCGACCGTGTGGGGCCAGCCCGACGAGCCGCAGGTCGCGGCGATCGTCGAGGCGGGGATCGAGGTCGGGGTGCCCGGGGCGCGACCCACGGCCGACGAGCCGGGCGGCCCTCCGGCCCCCGCGGGTGCATCCGATGTCGGGGCGCCGGAGCTGGCGCGGGCGCTCGTCACGGCCACGGCGCACGGTGACATCGTCTGGGTCGGGTCCTCCGACGGCGACCCCGGACTGAGCGAGGCCGTCGCCGTCGAGGTGAGCCGCCTGCCGGAGCCGCCAGACGTCGAGCTGCTCATCGGCTCGTTCGACGTGCCCGGCTCGCGCCTGCTCGACGTCGTCGCCGTCATGGACCGGCTCCGCTCGCCGGGCGGGTGCCCGTGGGACGCCGAGCAGACCCCGCAGACGCTCGTGCCCTACCTGCTCGAGGAGGCGCACGAGGTGATCGAGGCGATCGAGTCCGGCGACCCGGCGCACGTGCGGGAGGAGCTCGGCGACCTGTTGCTGCAGGTGGCCTTCCAGGCGCGGGTGGCCGAGGAGCACCCGGCCGAGCCGTTCGGCATCGACGACGTCGCCGGCGAGCTCGTCGACAAGCTGGTCCGGCGCCACCCGCACGTGTTCGCCGACGTCGACGCGGACACACCCGACGCCGTCGCCGCGAACTGGGACCGGATCAAGGCGGGGGAGAAGCAGCACCGCACCCATCCCGTCGAGGGGGTGCCGACCTCGCTACCGGCCCTCGCCCGGGCCGAGAAGTACGTCGGTCGGCTCGAGAAGGCCGGGCGCGCGGACCTCGTCGACGCGGCCACGGCCGGCGACGACGTCGGGGCCAGGCTGCTCGCGATCGTCCGTGCGGCCCGGTCGGCCGGGGTGGACGCCGAAGGCGCCCTGCGCGAGACGCTGCGCCACCTTGCCGACGCGAGCGCGTCCGGCGTCTCCGACGCGTCCTGACGGACGCTTCGCGCGCGTCTGTGCCGCACGGGCGACTCCCGGGTAGGGGTCAGCCGCAGGGATCACGGGGCCATGCCACTCCGGGTGAAGTGGCATGGCCCCGTCCCCACCCCACGGCGGTCAGGGAAGCACCGCGGGACCTTCCCGCCGACCGACGCTCAGGACGGCAGCCGGCGGGAGCACCGGGCCGTCAGTACGCGCCGCGCGAGCGGACGACGGCGTGGATCGTCTTGGCGAGGATGGACAGGTCCTGGACGACGGACCAGTTGTCGACGTAGTAGAGGTCGAGGCGGACGGTGTCGTCCCACGAGAGGTCGCTGCGCCCGGAGACCTGCCAGAGGCCGGTGACACCGGGGCGCACGTGGAGCCGGCGCTGGACGTCCGGCGCGTACCGGCGCACCTCGGCCGGCAGGGCCGGGCGGGGACCGATGAGGCTCATGTCGCCGTTGATGACGTTGATGAGCTGGGGCAGCTCGTCGATCGAGTAGCGCCGCATGACCGACCCGACCCGGGTGACCCGTGGGTCGTGCTGGGCCTTGAAGAGCAGGCCGTCGGCGTTGGCGTTGAGGTGTCGGACGGTCCCGAGCCGGGCCTCGGCGTCGACGACCATGCTGCGGAACTTCAGGCACTCGAACAGCTCGCCGTCACGACCGACGCGCGTCTGGCGGAACAGGACCGGCCCACCGTCCTGCAGCCTGGTCGCGAGGGCGAACACGAGCATGACCGGCGAGGCGAGCAGCAGCAGGAAGGTCGCGCCCAGCAGGTCGAAGGCCCGCTTGGACCACCGCGAGGCGCCGAGGCTCCGCGGCGGCTCGACGTGCACGAGCGGCAGGCCGCCGACCGGGCGCATCGCCATCCGGCCCGACGAGATGTCGCTGAGGCTCGGCACGACCGCCATCTGCACGTGGTGGCCCTCGAGGTCCCAGGCGATGCGGCGGAAGTCGACGGCCGAGGGAAAGGCACCCTCGGTGAAGACGATGAGATCGGCCTTCGTCGCGAGGACCGACTCGGCCGCGCGGGTCGTCGTGCCGACGACGGGCACGCCGCCCGGCGTCGAGGGTGTCGGGTGCGAGGACGGGACGAGCGCCCCGACGATCCGGTAGCCGAGCCAGACCTCCCGCTCGAGGACCCGGGCGACGTCGTCGACGTGCGAGGCCGTGCCCGAGATGACGACGCGCGTCAGCAGGTGGCCCCGGACGTGTGCCCGGTGCACGAGCCGGCGAGCGCACCAGCGCCACACGAGCAGCATCGGCACCCCGACGAGGAAGATGAGGACGAAGAACCCGCGCGAGAGGTTGAACTTCGTCAGGTAGCTCGCGATCCCGATGCCACCGGCCGTCAGACCCGCCGCCGAGCAGACGCGCGCGTACTCGACGGTGCCGACGCCGAGCGTGCTCGACGCGTACGAGCCGACGAGCAGGTTCGCGACCATCCAGGCGGCGACGATCCACAGACCGACCGACTGGGCGACGACGTTGACGTCGTTCGCGGCGTTGAACACGTCGAGGCTCGTGCGACCGATGGCCGCCAGCGCCGTCGCGATGGTGATGAGGACGAGATCACCCCCACCGATCCCCAGCTGGAGGAGACGCTGTCCCCTCGACCGCTCGGTGAGCGGCTGCGTCGTCGGACGCGCGCTCACGTCGAGCAGGTAGACCCCCGTTTCACGCATGGGTTGACCCATGACTCCCCACCCCTGTCTCTTATACACATCTGACGCTGCCGACGACGGA
>NZ_JBPGXG010000099.1:0-17527 GCF_056755255.1 Monashia sp. HAY1-5C
TCCGTCGTCGGCAGCGTCAGATGTGTATAAGAGACAGTCGTCGGGGACCGACGAGACGCCGCGTGCCCGGCTGCTGACGGCGCGCGGCCTCGGGCACGGCGCCGCTGGCCGGCGGTCCGCGGCCGTCACGACGACGGGTCGACGCGTCCGTGAGACGACCGCCCCCGTCGGCCCGCTGCACCTGCCCGCGACGGTCCGGGCGGCCGCCGCCGCCCGCACGCCGAAGGACGACGGGAGCCCCGGCGAACGGCCCCGGCGGCTGCGCGTCAGCCCGTCCCACCTGCGTCGTGCCGTGCTCCAGGGCCGCGAGTCCAACCTCGTGCTCCTGTGCGTCGACGCGTCCGGCTCGATGGCCGCCCGGCGTCGGCTCGAGGCCGTGACCTCGGCCGTGCTGTCGCTGCTGCTCGACGCCTACCAGCGGCGCGACAAGGTCGGTCTCGTCACCTTCCGGGACCGGGCCGCCGAGCTCGTCCTGCCGCCCACCGGGTCGGTCGACGTCGCCGCCGCGCGCCTTCGCGACCTGCCCTTCGGCGGCCGGACACCCCTCGCCGAGGGCCTGCTCGCCGCCTACGAGACCCTCCGCGTCGAACGCCTGCGCGACCCGAGCCGGCGCCCGCTGCTCGTCGTCGTCACCGACGGACGCGCGACGGCCGGGCCCGACGCGGTCGCGCGCGCGAGCCGGGTGGCCCGCCAGCTGCACCACGAGGGCGTCGAGGCCGTCGTCGTCGACTGCGAGACGGGGCGGATGCGGCTCGGCCTCGCCGCCCGGCTCGCCACCGACCTCGGGGCCCAGCACCTTCCCGTCGGCGACGTCGCCGCGCAGACCATCGTGGACGCCGCTCGCACCACCACCCAGCCGAGGAGGGCCGCCTGATGCGCGGACAGCCCACGACCGTTCCCGACGACGGCCTGACGACGCGCCAGCGCCGCAACCGGCCGCTCGTCGTCGTCCACACCGGTGACGGCAAGGGCAAGTCGACCGCCGCCTTCGGCCTGGCGCTGCGCGGCTGGAACCAGGGCTGGTCGGTCGGGGTGTTCCAGTTCGTCAAGAGCGCCAAGTGGCGCATCGGCGAGCAGACCGCCGTGGAGACGCTCGGGCAGCTGCACCGCGACGCGGGGGTCGGCGGCCCGATGGAGTGGCACAAGATGGGCAGCGGGTGGTCATGGAGCCGCAAGGAGGGCACCGACGACGACCATGCCGCCGCGGCCCGCGAGGGCTGGGAGGAGGTCAAGCGCCGGCTCGCGGCCCAGACCCACGGGCTCTACGTCCTCGACGAGTTCACCTACCCGATGACCTGGGGCTGGGTCGACGTCGAGGACGTCGTGCGCACCCTGGCCGACCGGCCCGGGCACCAGCACGTCGTCATCACCGGGCGACGCTGCCCCGAGCCGCTCATCGAGCTCGCCGACCTCGTCACCGAGATGACCAAGGTCAAGCACCCGTTCGACGAGGGCCAGAAGGGCCAGAGAGGCATCGAGTGGTGAGCGGCCTCGACTCGGCCCTCGACGTCGCGTTCGGCCGGATGCGCTCCGCCGACGACGCCGTGGCCGCGACGCGGCTGCCGCGGCTCGTCGTCGCGGCGCCCGGGTCCGGCCACGGCAAGACGACCGTCGCCACGGGCCTCATGGCTGCCGTGCGCGGCCGGCGTCTCGAGGTCGCCGGGTTCAAGGTGGGGCCCGACTACATCGACCCGGGCTACCACGAGGTCGCCACCGGTCGCCCCGGCCGCAACCTCGACCCGTTCCTCTGCGGCGAGCACCGCGTCGAGCCGCTGCTGCTGCACGGTGCCCGGGGTGCCGACGTCGCTGTCGTCGAGGGCGTCATGGGCCTGTTCGACGGCCGGCTCGGCACCGAGGGGTTCGCCTCGACGGCGCACGTCGCGGCCCTGACGCACTCGCCCGTCGTGCTCGTCGTCGACGTGTCCAACACGACGCGCACGGCCGCCGCGGTCGTGCACGGCCTCGCCACCTTCGACCCCCGCATCCGGGTGGCCGGCGTCGTCCTCAACAAGGCGGCGTCGGGCCGGCACCTGCGCGAGGTGTGGTCGGCCGTCGAGACCTCGGGGGTCACCGTCCTCGGCGTGCTGCCCCGCGACGCCGGGGTCGAGGCGCCCTCGCGCCACCTCGGTCTCGTGCCCGCCCCCGAGCGCGACGAGGCGGACGCATCGGTCGAGCGGCTCGCCGAGCGCGTGGCGGCGCACGTCGACCTCGACGCGGTCCTGTCCATCGCCGGGTCGGCGCCGGACCTGTCGGGGACACCGTGGGATCCGACCGCGGAGATCGCCTCGGCCTCGGGCGAACTCGTCGACCGCCGCCCGTCGGAGGGCGGCCCCCGCCCGGTCGTCGCGGTGGCGGGCGGACGGGCCTTCACCTTCCGCTACGCCGAGACCGAGGAGCTGATGCGCGCGGCCGGGCTCGACCCGGTCGTCGTGGACCCGACCCGCGACGCGTCGCTCCCACCCGGCACGGCCGGGCTGCACCTCGGCGGCGGCTTCCCCGAGGTGCATGCTCAGGCCCTGGCCGCCAACTCGTCGCTGCTCGGTGAGGTGCGCGAGGCCGTCCGCGCGGGACTGCCCACCGTCGCCGAGTGCGCCGGCCTGCTCTACCTCTGCGAGAGCCTCGACGGCGAACGGATGGCCGGGGTCCTGCCCGCCGTCGCGGCCATGGGGCCCCGGCTGACGATGGGCTACCGGTCCGCGGTGGCGTCGACGGCATCCGTCGCCGCCGAGCCCGGACGGCGCGTCACGGGCCACGAGTTCCACCGCACCACCGTGTCCGTCGAGGGGCCCACCGGCGACGCTGCCTGGCTCGTGGACGGCCAGCCCGAGGGGTTCGCCCTGGACCCGGCCGGCACCGGCCGGGCGACGCTGCACGCGTCGTACCTGCACACGCACTGGGCCGGGCACCCTTCTCTGGCGGCGCAGTTCGCCTCGTCCGTGCACGAGTACGCGACGCGGCGGACGCCGGCACCGGCGTCGTCATCGGCGAGGAGCCGGACGTGAGCGTCGACCTGCACCACCACGGCGACCGCGACGTCGCTCCCGGCCTCGTCGACCTGGCCGTCAACGTGCGCCTACCTGCGCCACCGCCCTGGCTCGCCGACGTCGTGGCGCGGTCGCTCGCGGACCTCGGCCGGTACCCGGACGCGACCGCGGCGACCGAGGCCCTGGCCGCACGGCACGGCGCGCCGACCGAGGCGGTGCTGCCGACGGCCGGGGGCGCCGAGGCGTTCACCCTCGTCGCCCGGGCCCTCGGCGCGCGCCGCCCGTCGGTGGTCCACCCGCAGTTCACCGAGCCCGAAGCGGCGTTGCGGGCGGCCGGACGGGACGTGCACCGGCATGTGCTCACCGCCGACGACGGATTCCGGCTCGACCCGGCGGCCTACCGTCCCGATGGTCCGGGAGCCGACGCCGACCTCGTCGTCATCGGCAACCCGACCAACCCCACCGGCGTGCTGCACCCGCGCGACGACGTCCTCGCGCTGCGCGCGCCCGGCCGGGTCCTCGTCGTCGACGAGGCCTTCATGGACGCGGTGCCGGGCGAGAACGCCTCCGTGCTCGCTGAGGGACCGCACGACGGCGTCCTGGAGGGCGTGCTCGTGCTGCGCTCGCTGACGAAGACGTGGGGCCTGGCCGGCCTGCGGGCCGGCTACGTCGTCGGCGACCCCGCGCTCGTCGACCGCCTCCGCGCCGTGCAACCGCCGTGGTCGGTCTCGACCCCGGCCCTCGCCGCCACCGTCGCCTGCGCGTCGGAACGGGCCGCGTCCGAGGCCCAGGCCGCCGCCCTCGCCTTCGGCCGTGACCGCGCCGTGCTGCTCGCCGAGCTGGGCTCGGCGGGCTTCGCCGTCGCCGGGAGCCCGGCGACCCCGTTCGTCCTCGTCGACACGTCGCCGCTCGGGCCGGGTTCGGTCCGAGCGGCCCTCGCGGCACGCGGCTTCGCGGTGCGTCGCGGCGAGACCTTCCCGGGGCTGGGCCCGGCGTGGATCCGCGTCGCCGTCCGCGACGCCGCGACCTCGCGCGCGTTCGTGGCGGCCCTGACCGACCTGAGGAGCCGTCATGTCGCCTGAGTCGATGTTCCGCGGCCGCCGGGTGCTCCTCGAGGGCGTCGAGCGCACCACCGCCGCGACCGTGTCGGCCCTGCTGCGCGAGGGAGCCGGCGTGACGGTCGCCGCAGCGGCGGAGGCGCTCGGCGCGACGCTGCGCGACCTCGTCGAGCGCGGCCTCGTCTCCCACGACCCCTCCGCCGACCCGGACTCCTTCGACGTCGTCGTCCGTGCCCGCGCGACCCCCGCCCACGGCCACACCGACGCCGTCAGCGGGGTCCGGCCCGTCGGCACCGTCACCCTCGTCGGAGGTGGACTCGGAGACCCCGGGCTGCTCACCGTCGCCGGCCTCGAGGCCGTGCGCTCGGCGGACGTCGTCGTCCACGACCGGCTCGCGCCCCTGGACGCCCTGCGCCACGCGCGGCCGGACGCCGTGCTCGTCGACGTCGGCAAGATCCCCCGTGGCGCCTTCACCCCGCAGGAGCGGATCAACGACGTCATCGTCGAGCACGCGCTGGACGGCCGGGACGTGGTGCGGCTCAAGGGTGGTGACAACTTCGTCTTCGGCCGGGGTGGCGAGGAGGCCGAGGCCTGCGCGGCGGCCGGCGTGCCGGTGCGCGTCGTGCCCGGTGTGTCCTCGAGCATCGCCGCCCCCGCCCTCGCCGGCATCCCCGTGACCCACCGGACGCTCGTCCAGGGGTTCACCGTCGTCAGCGGCCACGTGGCTCCGGGCGACCCGCGCAGCACCCTCGACTGGGGCGCGATCGCCCGCAGCAACACGACGATCGTCGTCCTCATGGGTGTTGCGACGCTCGGCGCGATCGCGGAGGCGTTGGTCCGCGAGGGCCTGCCCGCCGACACGCCGGCGGCCGTCGTGGCCGACGCCGGACTGCCGAGCATGCGCTCGGTGCGGGCGCCGCTCACCGCGATCGACACGGCGGTGCGGGAGGCCGGGATCGGCGCCCCTGCCGTCGCCGTCATCGGGGCCGTCGCCGCACTCGACGTGCTCGCGCCGCAGTGAGACGGTCGGTGGCGCGGGCCCTCGGGCTCGCCCTCGGATGGCTCGCGGACCAGGCGCTCGGTGACCCGCAGCGCTGGCATCCGGTGGCAGGGTTCGGCTCTGCCGCAACCGCGCTCGAGGCGCGCACGTACGCACCCCGACGCCGCAACGGGGTCGCCCACGTCGGGGTGCTCGTCGGTGCGACGGTGACCCTGGGCGCCGCGCTCGAACGGGTGGGCCGGCGACACCCGCTCGCGCACACCCTCGCCACGGCGGCAGCGACCTGGGCGGTCCTGGGTGGGCGCTCGCTCGTCCGCGAGGCCACGACGATCGAGCGACAGCTGACCGCCGGCGACCTGGCCGGCGCCCGGGTCCAGGTGCGCAACCTCGTCGGACGCGACGCGTCGGCCCTCGACCCCGACGGCGTGGCCCGCGCGTGCGTGGAGTCGCTGGCCGAGAACACGTCGGACTCGGTCGTGGCGCCGCTGCTCTGGGGCGGCCTCCTCGGCGTCCCGGGCCTGCTCGGCTACCGGGCCGTCAACACGCTCGATGCGATGGTCGGGCACCGCACACCGCGGTACCTCCAGTTCGGTTGGGGCGCAGCCAGGCTCGACGACGTCGTCAACTGGGTGCCGGCACGCGTGGCCGGCGCGCTGACGCTGGCGGCCGCCCCGACTCGCCCCCGAGCGTCAGCCGGGTGGGCAGCGGTGCGGCGCGACGCACCGGCGCATCCGAGCCCCAACGGGGGCGTCGTCGAGGCGGCGTTCGCGGGCGTCCTCGGGGTGCGGCTCGGCGGGTCCAACAGCTACGGCGGACGCGTCGAGGACCGGGGCACGCTCGGCACGGGCCCGGCCGCGTCCGTGGGCGACATCGCCCCGGCGGTGCGGCTCGCCCGATGCGTCTCGGCCGGCTCGCTCGCCGTGGCCGCCCTCGTCGCCGTCGTCCTCGGGGGCGCCGGCCCCGCACCCACCGCACGACGCTGTCAGCCCGGCTCGGGCTGAGGCGGGACCGGCGGGATCCGCAGCCCCGGCGGCGGGGCGCCGTGCTCGGCGGTGTAGGCCGCGACGTAGGCGGCCACGGCCGTGGGCAGCGTCGGGTAGACGGCATCCCCGCCGATGCGGTCGACGAACCCGGCTGCGACGAGCGAGGCACGGAGGTCCTCCTTGACTCGGGCCATGGCGAACCGCACTCCCTTGTCCTGCAACCGCTCCCGCAGCAGGTCCAGAGCGTCGACTGCGGTCAGGTCGATCTCGGTGTTGGCCTCGGCGTTGAGGAGGAACCACTCCACCCGCCCCCGCGCCTGCGCCTCGTCGACGACCGCGAGGGCCCGGCGCACGAAGTCGTCGGCGTTGGCGAAGAACAGGGGTGAGTCGTAGCGGTAGACGACGAGCCCCGGCACCTGGACGGCGTCGGGGTGGTCGTCGATGTCGTGCATGCCGGCGTAGTCCGGCACGTAGCCGAGGACGCCGTCGTGCGGGTGGACGATGCGGCGGAGCAGGTCGAGGACCGACAGCGCGACCGCGGCCCCGATACCGGGCAGCACGCCGAAGAGCAGCACCGCCGCCGTCGTCGACAGGGCGAGGACGAGCTCGCTGCGACGGAAGCCGGCGAGGCGCCGCAGCTCGGAGACGTCGACGAGGCGGATGGCCGCGAAGACGACCACGCCGCCCAGCGCCGCGAGGGGGAAGGCGCCGATGACGGGGCCGAGGAACAGCAGGGTCCCGACGACGATGACGAGCGAGACGAGCGAGTGCAGCTGGGTGCGGGCACCCATGGCGTCGGCGATGACGGTGCGGCTGCCGCTCGAGCTGACCGGGAACCCGTGCAGCAGCCCTGCCGCGAGGTTGGCACCCCCGAGCGCGAGGAACTCCTGGTTGCTGTCGACCGACTCACGGTGCCGAGCCCCGAACGCCCGCCCGGTGAGGACGTTGTCGGAGTAGGCGACGACGGCGACCCCCAGGGCGGCCGGCAGCAGCGTCCACACGTCGACCTCGCCCACGCGGGGCAGCCGCACGCCCGGCAGGCCCTCGGGTACCGGACCGACCACCTGGATGCCGAACCGGTCGCGCAGCCCGAGCGAGAGCACGAGCACGGTCGCCGCGAGCATGGCGATGAGCGGCCCCGGCCACTGCGGGCGCAGCCGGCGGAAGGCGAGGAGCGCGGCGAGGACGCCGCCGGCGAGCAGCAGCGTCGGCACGTGGACGTCGGCGAGGTGCGTCGCCACGTAGCCCAGCTCCTGGGTGAACGACGCGCCGACGACGTGCAGGCCGGTCACCTTGCCGACCTGGCTGACGACCATGAGCGCCGCGATGCCGGCCATGTATCCGACGAGCACCGGCTTCGAGAGGAGCTCGGACAGGAACCCCAGCCGCACCAGCCGGCCGACGAGGCACAGGACGCCGACGGCGACGGCCAGCAGCGCGGCTGCCTCCTCGCGCGCCGCCATGCCGCCGGCCGCGGTGACGAGGCCCCCGATGCCGGCGGCGGTCATGAGAGCCGTCGTCGACTCGGGTCCGACGGACAGCTGCCGCGACGAGCCGAGCACGGCGTAGACGAGCAGCCCCGGCCCGACGGCCCACAGCCCCGTCACGGCCGGGAGCCCCGCGACCTCCGCGTACGCCAGCACCTGGGGCACGAGGTAGGCGGCGACGGTGATGCCGCCGAGCACGTCGCCGCGCAGCCAGTGCCGCTCGTACCGGCGCAGCACGGCGAGGCCGGGGAGCAGCTGCTCCCACGTGGCCCGCTCCTGCCGGTGGCCCGCCGTCACGCGTCCGAACGTACCGGCGCGGTGCTCCCCTCGCGGTTGCGTGGGACCGACACGCCCGCCACCCAGCGCAGCGCGGCCTCGACGTCGTCGACGACGACGACCCCGTCGGGGACGCGGGGGCGACGGACGACGACGACGGGGACGTGCAGTGAGGCCGCCGCGTCGAGCTTGGCCTCGGTGAGCGGACCGCCCGAGTCCTTGGTGAGCAGGACGTCGACGCGACGCGACGTCATGAGCCGGCTCTCGGCCTCGACGGTGAACGGCCCGCGTGCGAGGAGGACCTCCCACGTCGCCGGCACCTGCCACTCCGGCGGGTCGACGACCCGGGCGAGGACCGGGCGGTCGTCCCAGCGCGCGAACACGTCGAGCTGCTGGCGCCCCGTCGTGACGAACGGACGTGTACCGAGCGACTCGGCGGCGTCCCGGGCGGCAGCGACGGTGTCGACCCACGTGTACGCGTCGGCGCCGGGCCGCGCCGCCCATCCGGTGCGCTGCAGCCGCAGGAGGGGGACGCCGGTCGCGCGGCACGCCGACGTGGCGTTGTCGCTGATGCCGGCGGCGAAGGGGTGCGTCGCGTCGACGACGGCGTCGAACCCGTGGGCCCCGAGGTAGGCCACGAGCCCGGCGACGCCACCGAACCCTCCGGTGCGCACCGGGCCGACGGGGAGCGCGGGTCGGCTCACCCGCCCGGCGAGGCTCGACTCGACGTCGACGCCCTCGGCCACGAGCGCGGCCGCGAGGGCGCGGGCCTCACCCGTGCCCCCGAGGAGCAGGACGCGCATCAGGCGGAGATGCGCAGGCGCCGGCTCATCTCGCCGACGGCCATCGTGATCGAGTGGCCGAGGTGCACGACGCCGTCCTCGACGGCCCCCTGCTCGCTGCCGCCCAGGCCGATGACGACCTCGGGATGCCGGGCGTGGATGGCGTCGACGATGGTCCGCGCGGCACCGATGTCGTCGGCGCGGGGGACGGCCATGACGACCCCGGCCGCGTGGCGCAGCTCGACGGCGCGGACCCACTCCTCGACCGGGAGGTCCGCGCCGACATAGGCGGTGGCGAACCCGGCTCGGCGGGCGGCGACGGCGAACGCCAGCAGCCCGAGCTCGTGCCGGGCCCCGGTCGGCAGCCCGATGAGCAGCCCCGGGCCGTCGACGCGTCCGGACGCAGCCTCGTACGCGGCGGCGAGCCGACGCTGCACGGCGTAGGAGACGAGGTGCTCGCCGGCGACGGTGAGCCGTCCCTGCGCCCAGGCCTCGCCGACGAGGCGCAGGGTCGGCATGAGCCAGTCGTCGATGACGTGCTCGAAGGTGCCGAGCGCGAAGCGGGCGTCGAGGACGGCCGTCGCGGACGCGGCGTCGAGGCGCTCGGCGGCGCGGAGGAAGGCGTCGGCGTCCTCGGACTGCAGGTGGCCGCCGCGCCACCCGGCGGCCCGGATCGGGGACACCCGCGCCGTGCGGCCGCTGCGGTCACCCGGTTCGGGCGGCGCGAGGCGCCGGAGCGTCTCGGCGGCGGCCTCCCGTGCGGACCAGCCGTCGGTGACGAGGGAGTTCATGATGGCGAGGGCGCGGACGTCGTCGGGACCGTAGAGCCGGTACCCGCCGTCGGAACGCTTCGGCGAGACGACGCCGTAGCGACGCTCCCAGGCGCGCAGCGTCGCGACGCTGATCCCGGTCAGCTCGGCGGCTCGTTTGATGGTGTACACGGTCGGGCCTACTCCAGTCGCTCGAGGGCCGGGCGCGCGCCCTTCTGGGCGTGCTGCCGGTCGTCCCGAAGGTCCCGGGCGTACACCGCGTGGACCGGACGGCCCGCCGTCACCGTCCGTTCGATGTCCATGCCCGCTCCAACCTTTGACACACCTTCGACAGTCACCATACGGCGCGGACGAAGGATGGACAACGTCGTCAGGAAAACTCGGTCGACCGGGACGTACCCGCTCGCCCGTGGGTCCCGGCGGTGCAGCCGTCCGCGACGCGCCGGCAGGGGGTACGCCATCTGCGCCACTCACCCCGGGCACCCCGAGCCGATCGTCGACCACGACGAGCGCACGGACACGGTGCACCGGTACGAGCGGGCCGGCCGGTGACCCGGTGGACGAGCCGAGGAGACGACAGATGCGGGGCCCCGTCGCCGAGCTGCGTGCGTTCGTCGACGCGGCGCTGGTCCGGAAGGTCGACCGCGACCACCGGGACCCCGACGACGTCCTCCGTCGCCGCCAGGTCGTCGTCGTGGTGACGTTCCTCGTCGGCACCGGGGTGCTGGCCTGGGCGCTGCGGATCAGGCCCGGCGACCCACTCTTCTACGTCGCGACGCTGGGGCTCGCGGCCGTGTGGCTGCTCGGCGCACTGGCGTCCGGCCCCCTCCACGCCGGCATGGGCCGCACCCGACGGGGAGAGCGGGCTCGGCCCGTCGTGCAGTCCCTCGTCCTCGGCACGTTGCTGCTCGTCGTGTTCCTCGCCGGCGCGCTGGTCGTGGCGCGCGTCCCCGTGCTCCGCGAACCGGTCGACGAGCTGCTCGACCACGCCCGGTTCGGCGCGTTCGCAGCGGTGCTGGCCCTGACGTTCCTCAACGGCGTCGTCGAGGAGCTCTACTTCCGGGGCGCCCTCTACGCCGCCCTCCCCCGCCACCCGGTGACCCTGACGACCGGCCTCTACGCGGTGACCACGGTCGGCACCGGTGTCCCCCTCCTCGTCCTCGCCGCAGCGGTGCTCGGCCTCGTGACCGGCCTGCAGCGCCGTGTCACCGGCGGCTTCCTCGGTCCGGTCATCACGCACGTCGTGTGGTCGACCGGGATGCTCGTGCTCCTCCCACCCGCCCTCGAGCTGACCAGGTGATCCCATGACCTCCGTCCGAACCGCCCTCGTGACGGGTGCCTCCGGTTACATCGGCGGCCACCTCGTGCCCCGGCTGCTCGATGCCGGCTGGACCGTCCGCGTCCTCACCCGGCGCCGTTCGTCGGTCGCCGACAAGCCGTGGCGCTCTCGCGTCGAGGTGGCCGAGGGCGACGTCTCCTCGGCGAGCGACCTGCGGGCGGCGCTCGAGGGCGTCGAGGCCGCCTGGTACCTCGTGCACTCGATGGACGACCGTCCCGACTTCGAGCGGCGCGACCGCGCCGCCGCGACGACGTTCGCCGAGGCCGCCCGGCTCGCCGGCGTCCGACGCATCGTCTACCTGGGCGGCCTGCACCCCTCGGGCGAGCAGCTGTCCCCGCACCTGGCCTCACGCGTCGAGGTCGGGCGGATCCTGCTCGGCTCGGGCGTCCCGACGGCGGTGCTGCAGGCCGCTGTGGTCATCGGGGACGGGTCGGCGTCCTTCGACATGCTGCGCTACCTGACGACCCGCCTGCCGGCCATGGTCGCGCCGAGGTGGCTCGACAACCGCATCCAGCCGGTCGCGATCGACGACGTCGTGACGCTCCTCGCCGGCGCGGGTTCGCTTCCCCCGGAGGTCAACCGGACGTTCGACATCGGCGGACCGGACGTCCTGACCTACCGGGAGATGATCGCGCGGTTCGCCGCGGTCACCGGACGGCGTCGCCGTCTCGTCGCGACCGTTCCCGTGCTGACGCCTCGGCTCGCGAGCCACTGGGTCGGGCTCGTCACGCCGATCTCCGCGGGCCTGGCCAAGCCGCTCGTCGGCAGCCTCGTGCACGAGGTCGTGGCGAAGGAACGCGACATCGAGGGCTACGTCGACGTGCCGGGTGGACTCACCGGTTTCGACGACGCGGTGCGCACTGCGATGCGGACCGTGCCGCGCGACACCGCGCTGCGCAACGCCGTGGTCGCCGGGACGGCGGTGGCCGCGTGCGCCGTGGCCGGTTCGATGGGCACGCGGCCCGGCTCGCGCTGGTACCGGTCGCTGGTCAAGCCGGCGTGGCAGCCGCCCCCGGTCGCCTTCCCGCTCGTGTGGACGGTGCTCTACACCGATCTCGCGGCCACCGCCGCGTCGACGCTGACGACCCTCGACCGGGCCGGTGACACCGCGGGGCGGGCCGCCTACCTCCGCGCGTTCGGCACGAACCTCGCGCTGAACGCGGCGTGGAGCTGGGTGTTCTGGGGGGCGCGACGCCCGGACCTCGCCGCGGTGGAGAGCGCGGTGCTCTCGGCGAGCGGGCTCGACCTCGCGCGGCGGACCCTGCGCGTCAGCAGGCCCGGCGGTGCGGCGCTGCTGCCGTACGCGGCGTGGTGCGGGTTCGCGACGGTGCTGTCCGCGGCCGTCGCCCGACGCAACCGTTGACGGCGCGTCGCTGAAGGCCTATCAACCTGTCTAGGACTGGGCCTAGAGGCCCGGATATGACGCGATCGGCCGTCGGGTGCCGGTGGGGGCTGCTCGCAGCACCGTCAGCGACGGATCGCGTCGTGCAGGACGCGCGGGAGGTCGGCGTCGCGGTCGGCGTCGGCACCGAACGGCGCGTGCGGCAGGTGGAAGGTGCGGCGGTGGTGCGGCTCGAGGGCGGCGAGAACCAGGGCGATGAGGGCGATGAAGAAGATGATGTCCATGGCAGAAAGTCTGCGCGCGTCGGGATACCGCCACGAGTGGCAGAACAGTCGCCCTCCGATGATTTCCTGCCAATTCTCGTGGCAGACTGAGCGGATGCTGCGCACCATCGCCGTCGTCGTCCAGGAGCCGGTCGCGGCGTTCGAGCTCGGGGTGCTCTGCGAGGTCTTCGGCATCGACCGCACCGACGACGGCGTCCCGGCCTTCGACTTCCGGGTGTGCGCCTCGCGCCCCGGGCAGGTGCACCGCTCGACGAGCGGCATCGGCATCGTCCCGACCCACGACCTCGCCGCCGCCCGCGACGCGGACCTCGTCGCCGTCCCGGCCGGGACGGTCGAGGGACCGTTCGACGAGGGCGTCCTCGACGTCCTGCGCGACGCCGTCGCCCGCGGCGCCCACGTCCTGTCGGTGTGCTCCGGCGCCTTCTCCCTCGCGGCCGCAGGGGTCCTCGACGGGCGCGCGGCGACGACCCACTGGCGGTACGCCGCGCGCCTCGCGGAGGTCTGCCCGACGGCCCACGTCGACCTCGACGTGCTGTACGTCGAGGACGGCCCGGTCATCACGAGCGCCGGCACGGCCGCGGGCATCGACGCGTGCCTGCACCTCGTGCGCACCGAGCTCGGCTCGGAGGTGGCGACGCGCATCGCGCGCCGGATGGTCGTGCCGCCCCACCGGGACGGCGGCCAGCGGCAGTACGTCGAGACGCCGGTGCCGGAGCAGTCGTGCGACTCGCTGCAGGAGGTCCTCGACTGGGTCCTCGAGCACCTCGACGAGGACCACTCGGTGCCCTCACTGGCGCGTCGCGCGGCGATGTCGGAGCGGACCTTCGCGCGGCGGTTCGCGGCCGAGGTCGGCACGTCGCCGCACCGGTGGCTGACCACCCAGCGGGTGCTGCGCGCCCGGCACCTGCTCGAGTCGACCGACCTCGACGTCGAGCGGATCGCGCACGAGAGCGGGTTCGGCACGGCGGCGATCCTGCGCCACCACTTCCAGCGACAGATCGGCGTCCCGCCGCTCCGCTACCGCCGTGCGTTCACCCGCACGCCGCGCGCCGTCGCCGGCTGAGGCGTGCTCCGAGCAGGCCGGCTCTACTGCGTTCGGGCGGACGCCCGCCCGGGCTTGCGCCGCGTCAGGAGCACGCCCGCGATGCAGAGCGCACCGCCGAGGAAGGTCAGCGCGGGCGGCACCTCGTCGAGCAGCACCCAGGCGATGAGGGTGGCGATGAACGGCACGAGGAACGTCGTCAGGGTGACGGTCCCGGCGTTGCCGCGGGCCAGCACGTACGCCCACGTCGAGAACGCGATGGCGGTCGGGAAGACGCCGAGGTAGACGATCCACAGCAGCGACGACGCGTCGCTCGTCCGAACGACGTCGACGAGCTCACCGGTCCACGGCAGGCACGTGACGGCGCCGACGACGCACGCGATCCAGGTCACCTCGGGCCCGGGCAGCCGCCCGAGGAGCGGCTTCTGCGCGAGCACGCCGACGGCGTAGGTCACGGCGGCCAGCACCGCGAGCCACACCCCGACGAGGTCACCGGAGCCGCCGGAGGAGAACCCGCGCGCGATGACGACGACGCCCGCGAAGCCGACGGCCATCCCGATGAGCAGCCACCTGCTCATCGCCTCGCCGAGGAACACGCTGGCGAGGAGCGCGACGATGATCGGCCCGATCTGCACGACGAGGGCCGACGTGCCGGCGTCGATGCGCCGCTCGGCCTCGTTGAGTGCGAGGTTGTACACCCCGAACCACGCGACGCCGCACAGGAGCAGGAGCGGCCAGTCGCGGCGGGCCGGCCACGTGCGCGGCCGGCGGAACACGAGGGCCGCCAGCGCCACGGACGCCACGAGGAGCCGCCCGAGGGACAGCGCGCCCGGTGGGACGTCGTGCCCGAGGTGGCGGATCGCGACGAAGGCCGACGCCCAGAGCACGAGCGTCAGCGCCATGGCCCCGAGGACGAGCCAGCGGTCGGCCGGGCGCAGCGCGCTGGACCCGGACGGCACCACGTCCGGTGCGGGCTGGGCATCGGGGTCACGTCGGGCGTCGAGGGTCACCCGAGCAACCTAGGCGCCAGCACCGACATCGCGCCCTCTCTTTTCCGGCCGTCCGGCGCCAGTATGCCGCCACAATCCGGACAGCCCTTGCGGCTCGAGATGCATAAGTTACGGTTCTTGGTGTGGAAACGTGCAGTTATGTGAGCGCCGTTCGAGAGCGATGTCGCCGGGTGCGATGAGCGCCCCGAGGCCCGCCCGCCGGGCCTCCCTCCCGCGGTGCACCGCAGCGCAAAGCACCGCAGCGCAGTGCACCGCAGCACCGACTCCACCGCAGCCACGAAAGGCCTCCTTCGGCATGTCCCGCAACGCTCCCCGCACACCCGTCCAGCTCGCCGACACGGCTCGACGCCTCGGCCGCCAGCAGACCCTCTGGTCGCGGCTCGTCGACTTCGACCCGGTCACCCGCTACTACGCCCGCCTCCACGCGGACGAGGACCACGAGGCGTGGCTGCTGACCTGGCTGCCGGGCCAGGGCACGCCGTGGCACGACCACGGCGGCAGCTCGGGCTCGTTCGTCGTCCTGCAGGGCGTCCTCACCGAGGAGGTCGCCGGGTACCGCAGCGCCGTCGACCTCGACCCCGTGCGACGCGTCACCGCGCCCGGTGTCCGGCTCGACCCCGGGGACCAGCGCACCTTCGGTCGCCGCCACCTGCACCGGGTCACCAACCTCGGCCCCGACCCGGCCGTCAGCCTGCACGTCTACGCCCCCAGGCTCACGCTCATGACGAGCTACCGTGAGGTCGACGGCGCTCTCGTCGTCGAGGAGGAGCAGGCGGCAGGAGTGGACTGGTGAGCAGCATCGACGAGGTCCTGGCCCGAGCCCGCGCCCGGCTGCACCGGCTGACCCCCGAGGAGGCCGACGCCGCCGTCCGCGAGCGCGGCGCCGTCGTCGTGGACACCCGGCCCGAGGCCCAGCGTCGGGAAGAGGGCGAGCTGCCCGGGGCGCTGCTCGTCGAGCGCAACGTCCTGGAGTGGCGCTTCGACCCGGCCTCGGAGGCCGCACTGCCCATCGCGCGCCACGACCTCGAGGTGGTCGTGCTGTGCCAGGAGGGGTACTCCTCGAGCCTGGCGGCGGCGTCCCTGCAGGACCTCGGCATCCATCGCGCCACCGACGTCATCGGCGGGTTCGCGGCGTGGCGCGAGTGGCTCGCCCGTGCTGACGACCCCGCGTCGCCGCCCGCCTGACCACGTCGGTGAGCCGGTCGAGGTGGCCGGACCCGAGGCGCCAGCGCTGCCAGTAGAGCGGGACGTCGACGTGGTCGCGCCCGCCGATCCGCACCACCTCGCCGGCCGCCACGGCCGGTGCCAGCTGGGACTCCAGCAGCATGCCCCAGCCGAGACCGGAGCGCACCGCGGTGACGAAGCCGCCACCGTCGGGCACCTCGTGCGTCGGTGGTGCGGTCGTGACGCCGTGCCGATCGAGGACCCGCTGCTGGAGGTCGTCCTTGGCGTTGAAGCGCACCACGGGCATCGCGGCCCAGTCGACACCACGCCCGCGCGCGAACCGGTCGACGAGGACCGGCGTCGCGGCGGGCGCGTACCTCAGGGTCGTGAGAGGTTCGGTCGAACAGCCTTGCACCGGAGCGGGATCCGACGTGACGGCCGCGAGCACCTGACCGGCACGCAACAGGGACGCCGAGTGGTCCTGGTCCTCGACGCGCAGCCGCAGGACGACACCGTCCCACGTCGCGACCTCGCGCAGCACCGCACCGAACCAGGTCGCCATGGAGTCGGCGTTGACCGCGACGCTGAGGTCGACGACGCCCCCGGCCGCGGGGGCCAGGTCGCGGGTCACCTCGTCCTCCAGTAGCCGTTGCTGGCGCGCGAGGCGGACGAGCGACTCGCCGGCGGGCGTGGCACGGCACGGCGTGGCCCGGACGAGCACGACGTGACCGATCTCGTTCTCCAGCGCGCGGATCCGCTGGCTCACGGCCGACGGGGTCACGTGGAGATGGCGCGCGGCGGCCTCGAACGTTCCCGTCTCGATGATGGCGAGGAGGGCGGCCAGCTGGTCCGGGCGCAGGCGCATGAAGCAATGCTAATGATCCCGAAGGAAACGTCGCTTCACTGATGAGTGGCGACGACCTAGCGTCGTCGTCATGACCGCCAGCCTCGCCGGCTTCCTCACCATGGCCTCCCTCATCGTCGCCATCGGCGCCCAGAACGCCTTCGTCCTGCGCACCGGCCTGACGCGTCGGGACGTCGGTCTCGTCGTGACCGTCTGCGCGACCTCGGACGCCCTCCTCGTCGTCGCCGGTGTGCTCGGCGTCGGGCGCGTCGTCACCGACCACCCGGCGGTGCTGGCGTGGGCCCGCTGGCTCGGCGCGGCCTACCTCGTCGGGTTCGCGGTCCGGTCGCTGTGGAGCGCCCGGCACCCGGCCGCCCTGCGCGCCGGTGACGACGCGGCCACGGTCGGGCGGCGCGGGGGCGTCCTCGCCACGGTCCTCGCCCTGACCTGGCTCAACCCGCACGTCTACCTCGACACGGTCCTGCTCGTCGGGTCGCTGGCCAACCAGCAGGGTGCGGACGGACGCTGGTGCTTCGTCGTCGGCGCCATCGCCGCGAGCGCCGTGTGGTTCGCCGGCCTCGGCTACGGTTCACGGCTGCTCGCTCCCCTCTTCGCCCGGCCCGTGACGTGGCGGGTGCTCGACGTCGTCGTGGCGCTCGTCATGGTCGCCGTCGCCGTGCCGCTCGTGCTCGGCTGAGGCGGCCGCGGCACGGCCCGCACGCGTCTGAGGTAGCGGTCTGAGGTAGCGCGCCCACGCCGGATACGCAGGTCACCCGATGTGCCGCCCTACCTCAGCCGCCGACTCTGGATGAGTCAGCAGAACCCATCCGGAAGCAGCGAAGGACACCGATCATGAGCACGTCGATCAGCGACTACAGCATCGTCCGCGCGGCCGTCGAGGCCCGTTACGCCCCCACCGGGCACCGGCCCCGTCGCGTCTCCTCCCTCGAGATCATCCGCCGGACCCACAACCGCACCGACCGGGAGGTGCAGCGCCCCGAGCGCGCCCGGTGAGAGCGGTGACGTCAGTGCCCGCGGCGACGGCGGCGAGGCCCACCGGCTGTCTCTTATACACATCTCCGAGCCCACGAGACGGAGCTACATCTGGGGTGTGGGGGTGTGGTTGGGAGAGGGGGGGGGGGGGGGGGGGGGGGGGGGGGGG